>JAEWEI010000323.1 GCA_023389545.1 Actinomycetes bacterium
TGGCCTGCTGGCGCAGGTTGGACAGCTGGCCACCGGGGATCTCGTGGTCGTACACCCGGCCCGTGGGGCCGGGCAGGCCCGACTCGAACGGCCGGTACAGCCGGCGCACGGCCTCCCAGTACGGCTCCAGGTCGCACACGGCCCGCAAGTCGAGGCCCGTGTCGCGAGGCGTGTGCTCCAGCCCGGCGACCAGCGCCGACATCGATGGCTGGCTGGTGGTGCCCGCCATCGCGGCGCTCGCCACGTCGACGGCGTCGACCCCTGCCTCGACCGCCGCGAACAGCGTGGCCATCTGCCCGCCGGTGGTGTCGTGCGTGTGCAGGTGCACCGGCAGGTCGAACCGCTCACGGAGCGCACTGACGAGCTTGGTCGCCGCGGCGGGACGCAGCAGACCCGCCATGTCCTTGATGGCGAGCACGTGCGCGCCAGCCTCGACGATCTTGTCCGCGAGCCGCAGGTAGTAGTCGAGCGTGTACAGGTCCTCCGCCGGGCTCAGCAGGTTGCCCGTGTAGCACAGCGCGACCTCGGCGATGGGCGTGCCCGCCTCACGTACCGCGTCGATCGCCGGGCGCATCTGCTCGACGTCGTTGAGCGCGGCGAAGATGCGGAAGATGTCGATGCCGGTGGCGGTCGCCTCGCGCACGAACGCCTCGGTGACCTGGGTCGGGTACGGGGTGTACCCGACCGTGTTGCGCCCTCGCAGGAGCATCTGCAGGGCGAGGTTGGGCATCGCCTCGCGCAGTGACGCGAGCCGCTCCCATGGGTCCTCGCCGAGGAACCGCAGCGCCACGTCGTACGTCGCCCCGCCCCACGCCTCCACCGAGAGGAGCTGCGGCAGCAGCCGCGCCTCGGTGGCGCTGACCGCGAGCAGGTCGTGCGTGCGGACGCGCGTCGCGAGCAGCGACTGGTGGGCGTCGCGGAAGGTCGTGTCGGTGACGGCCACAGCGGTCTGCTCCCGCAGCGCACGGGCGAATCCCTCAGGGCCGAGCTCGAGGAGCCGCTGCCGGCTGCCGGTCGGCGCCGGGGTGGCCAGGTCTGTGACAGGGAGCTTCAGTCGCGGGTCGACGGCGTCGTCCGGGCGGACCCCGTGCGGCCGGTTGACCGTGACGTCGCCGAGGTAGGACAGCAGTCGCGTCCCCCGGTCGGCGCTCTCCCGGGCGGCGAGCAGCTCGGGACGCTCGTCGATGAACGAGGTGGAGATGTCCCCGGCCGCGAACTCGGGGTCCGCGAGCACAGCCTGCAGGAACGGGATGTTCGTGCGGATGCCTCGGATGCGGAACTCCGCGAGGGCGCGTCGCGCGCGCCGCACCGCCGTGGGGTAGTCGCGGCCACGGCAGGTGAGCTTCACCAGCATGGAGTCGAAGTGGCCGGAGATGTCCGAGCCCGCCGACGCCGTCGCGCCGTCCAGACGCACACCCGCGCCACCGGGCGAGCGGTACGCGATGATGCGGCCCGTGTCCGGGCGGAAGCCGTTGGACGGGTCCTCGGTGGTGATGCGGGTCTGCAGCGCCGAGCCGTTGATGCGGATCGAGTCCTGCTCGATGCCCAGGTCGGCGAGCGTCTCGCCCGCGGCGATGCGCATCTGCGAGGACACGAGGTCGATGTCGGTGACCTCCTCGGTCACCGTGTGCTCCACCTGGATGCGCGGGTTCATCTCGATGAACACGTGCTGGCCAGCGCGCTCGCCCACGGTGTCGAGCAGGAACTCGACGGTGCCGGCGTTCTGGTAGCCGATGCTCTGGGCGAACTTCACCGCGTCGCGGCACAGCGCGTCGCGGATCTCCGGGTCGAGGTTCGGCGCGGGCGCGATCTCGACGACCTTCTGGTGGCGGCGCTGCAGCGAGCAGTCGCGCTCGTACAGGTGCACCACGTTGCCCGCGCCATCGGCGAGGATCTGCACCTCGATGTGCCGAGGGCGCAGCACTGCCCGCTCGAGGAACACGGTCGGGTCGCCGAATGCCGCGTCGGCCTCGCGCATCGCGGCAGCCAAGGCCTCGGGCAGCTCGGCGGGCGTGGCCACGCGACGCATGCCGCGCCCACCGCCGCCCGCGACGGCCTTGACGAAGATCGGGAACCCGACCTCCTCAGCCGCGGCCAGGAGCTCGTCGACGTTGGAGGACGGCGCCGAGGACGGCAGCACCGGGAGGCCGGCGTCCCGCGCCGCCTGGAGCGCGCGGACCTTGTTGCCCGCGAGCTCGAGGACCTCGGGCGGCGGGCCGATGAATGTCAGGCCCGCGTCAATGGCCGCCCGCGCGAAGTCGGGGTTCTCCGAGAGGAACCCGTATCCCGGGTAGATCGCGTCCGCGCCCGAGTCGAGCGCCACGCGGATGATCTCCTCGATGTCGAGGTAGGCGCGTACCGGGTGACCAGCGGCTCCGATCGGGTAGGCCTCATCGGCCTTCAACCGGTGCTCGGAGTTGCGATCCTCTTGCGGGAACACCGCGACGGTGCGTGCGCCCAGCTCATAGGCAGCACGGAAAGCCCGCACCGCGATCTCAGCGCGGTTCGCGACGAGCACTTTCGAGAACACGACTCACCCCATCCGTTCGATTCGGGAGCACGGTAGCGGCTGGCGTCCACGCAGGTCGTCGCCAACCGCATGCCGAACGACGCCCCCCGGGCTCCCCCCAGCAGATCTTGCCATGCCGCCTTTCGTGCGCCGCTTTTCGTGCTCGGGCGCCGCCCCGCTACCGTGAGCCCGTGCTGGTCCTGGGTGTGTGCAGTCTCAAAGGTGGCGTGGGCAAGACGTCGGTGACGCTGGGGTTGGCCTCGGCGGCCCTGGAACGCGGTCTGCGCACACTTGTCGTCGACCTCGACCCGCAGGGCGACAGCACGCTGGCGCTCGGGGTGGCGCCCGGGGACCACCTCGACGTCGCCGCCGTGCTGGACGACCCCTCGGCGGAAACGGTGCGCGCGGCCACGGCGCCCAGCGGCTGGGCCGATGAAGGGCTGGACGTGCTGGTGGGCTCAGACCGCTCCGCACGCCACGACGGCGTCGACGCGGCCGGCAGCGACGTCGACCGCCTGCGCTTCGCGTTGTCCTGGGTAAGCGGTTACGACCTGGTGCTGCTCGACTGCCCACCCTCGCTGGGCGGCCTGACGCGTGCCGGCCTGACGGCCTGCGACCGCGCGGTCGTGGTCACGGAGCCCGGCCTGTTCTCGGTGATGGCGGTGGGCCGCGCGATGCGCACGATCGACGAGTTGCGGCGGGGTCCCGCGCCGTCCCTGCAGCCCTTGGGCGTCGTGGTCAACCGGGTGCGGGCGCGCTCGGTCGAGCAGGCGTTCCGATTGGAGGAGCTGCGCTCGCTGTACGGCCCGCTGATCCTGTCCCCGATGCTCCCCGAGCGCGCGGCCCTGCAGCAGGCGCAGGGCGCCGCACAGCCCGTCCACGCATGGCCGGGGGCTGCCGCCGGTGAGCTGGCAGACGCGTTCGACCTCTTGCTGGAACGGGCTCTGCGCGCGCCTGCGACCCGCTAACCCGCCACGCACAGCGTCCGCGAACAGGTGGCGTCGGCCGACGTGACGGCGCAGAGGTCTGCGCAGTCCGCGTCCGTGAGCCTCAGCCCGCGCTGCGAGCCCGTCGGCGCGCGGCGAGCTCGTCGTCCGCGCTCGGCTCGGCAGCGTCATCCGCGCGCTCGGTGGGCAGCTCTGCGAGCGTGCCCTCGACCTCGCGCCAGACCCGGCCCACGGCGATGCCGAAGACGCCCTGGCCGCCCTGGACCAGGTCGATCACCTCGTCCGCGGACGTGCACTCGTACACACTGGCCCCGTCGGACATGAGCGTGATCTGCGCGAGGTCGTCGACCCCACGCTCACGCAGGTGGCTCACAGCGGTGCGGATCTGCTGGAGCGAGACACCGGTGTCCAAGAGCCGCTTGACGACCTTGAGCACAAGGATGTCGCGGAAGCTGTAGAGCCGCTGCGTCCCCGAGCCGGTCGCCGGGCGAATAGTCGGCTCGACCAGGCCGGTGCGCGCCCAGTAGTCGAGCTGGCGGTAGGTGATCCCCGCCGCCCGGCACGCGGTGGGCCCGCGGTAGCCGGTCGTGGTGTCGAGGTCGGGGAGCTCGTCGCCGAACAGCAGGCCTTGGGCGCGCTGGGGGACGCCACCAGCAGCCTCCACGGTGTCACCGGTGCCGCTCACAGGTCCTCCACTCGCTGTCTCATCCGCCGTGTCGGCGCCCTCACACGAGGTGTCGCCTCGGGCTCTCGGATGTCCATCGGTCACGCTAGGCCTGGCCCGCCGGAGCGTCAACGACGTCGCCCGGCGCGCCGTCGCGGAGTGTTGCCCGTGCGTCAGCGCAGAACGAACCTCCTGCTCACCGGCCCTCCGGACCCTGGTCGTGCCCGGTGTCGAAGTCCTCCGGGGTGACCTGCTCGAGGAACTCCCGGAACCGTTCCACCTCCTGCTCGGCCGGGCCGCTCGACGCCTCCACCCCGGCGATCGCGACGACCTCCGCGGAGCACAGCACGGGGCACCCGACCCGCACCGCCACGGCGATCGCGTCGGACGCCCTGGAGTCGACGCGCCCGCCCGAGCCCAACACGAGCGCGGCGTGGAACACCCCGTGCTCCAGGCTCGTGATCTCCACCCGTCGCAGGCTCGCGCCCAGGGCGGTGATGACGTCGCAGAGCAGGTCGTGCGTCATCGGCCGGCGCGGCACGATGCCGGCCTGCGCCGATGCGATCGCACTGCCCTCGCTGGGCCCGATGACGATGGGCACGAACAACTCGGAGGCGGGGTCGAGCAACAGCACGACGATCTCCTCGTCGACCAGGTGCTGTCGCACGCCGACCACCTCGACCGGTACCAGCTCTTCGTCCTCACCCACGTGACCACGCTACGTCGGGCGCGCGCCGTCGGCTGCGTGAGAGCGA
>JAEWEI010000012.1 GCA_023389545.1 Actinomycetes bacterium
GCCATGACTCGCGCGTGGATTTACCGTCATTGTCGATACACCCATCACAGCCATCCTTCTCCCCCGCTCGGGGCCCGGTCGCGGGAACGCTGCTGTCGCCCCGCGCATTCAGCCGATACCGCCGCCAGCATCTCGATGCGAGCTAAACCCCCTCGCGCAACTGCCTGAGTTCATCACCGACGGGGCTTCGCAGGATCCGGGGCAGGACATGATCCCGGATCTCACCAGTGAGTTCCGGGTCGCCCACAGTCTCCAATGCCAGCTCAAGTGCAAGTGCGGTCGCCGGGTCACTCAAGACCTCGTACACCGCAGCGAACGCCTCGGGTCGTTGCCGATCTCTCACGCCGAGGAGCTCCTTCACCGCCGCTCGAAGCCGGCTCTCGTGGGTCGGGGCGCCAAGACTGGCCGCCTCCTCCTCGAGGTCGCCTTGCCCTGGCGGCACCCCGACGCCACGCCCAATCTGGTCTGCCTGGACCGTGGCGAGCCCCCGAAGATCATCTGCGAGTCCGAGCTCAGCGACCGCTGGGCCGATACATCGGCACACCTCGACGGCTGAGCTGGCTGTCGGCTCCGAGGCGCTGAGCGCCGAGCGGAGCCCGTTCGCGACGATGAGGCGCAGACGGCGCGACTCGTCCGCTGCCCTCACCAGCGCTCGAGCAATACCCAGGGCGTCAGGGCGCGGCTCGCCCAGGCTCCCCATCCCTTGTCGTAATAGCGCTTCCTGGTGGTTCGGGAAACTCCTGGCCAGCCCGTCGTCGATCAAATCCAGGGCGAGTGCCGGACCGATTGGCAAGAGTTCTGCGAGCCGTCCCGGCGCGTCCTTGTCCAGCTGTCCCACCAGTTCAACAAGACGAGTTCGCAGGCCCTCGTCACTACCCGCGAACACACGCCCCGCGGCGAACATCCAGGTGTTGCGCCAGTGCGGATTGGGAGCCGCCACCCGAAGCGCCGGGAGGATCTTGTCGCTGGCCGAGGTGAGGTATCGAGCCGCCATGAGTTCCTGCAGCGAACGCAACTCGAAACCGATGCCTTCGTCAGGCCGGGGAGCCAGCAGCACGAGCCGGAGTGTGGCCGCGCTCAAGATCCCCTTGACGACGGTGGCATCGTCTCCGTCGACGTCGAAGCCCACCGGCCCCAGGATCCGGCAGACAAGGCCCTCGAGCTCGGGAAGCGTCATGGACGCCATCGCGCCGTCGGCCTGCTCGCTTCGACACTGCAGTTCGAAGCCAACCAGCTCGTGGAGTGCCTCCACATGAGGCTTGTGCTGCTGCAACAGCCGTGACAACGCGTTCGACTTGTTGGTCTCGCGCCGGAACACGGTGTCGTAGTAGTGGTCAAACAGCCCGTAGCGGTCTGTGGGCAGGTTGGCCGTCGACTCAAGCACGAACGTCAGGATCAGCACCTGCAGGGGCGTCTGCATGAGCAACCGAAGGGTCTCGTTCGCGGACGCGCCCTCCAACCTGGCGAGGACGAGCCGCAGGCGTTCGGCCTCGTCACGAAGTCTGACGCCAGTAACGAGGGACCCGTAGGTCAGCGCCTGCGAGGGCGAGAGTCGCGCCAGGTTGAGTCGTTCGAACGACTCCGGATCGATGGCCTCGTCGTATCCCGTCGGGCGCGTTGTGACCACTATCAGAACGTCGGCATCAGCCGCATCCGAGTCCGCGACGAACGCCTCGATGTCCTGCACGAGGCGGCGCCGAACGACGGCCGAGGTAACCTCGTCGAGCCCGTCCAGGATCAATAGCCACGGCCAGCGTCGAAGCCACGAGTCCATGTGGTGCGGCTTCACGTCGCCCAAGGCAGAGGTCTCGTTCACCTTCTCCGCGATCCAACGCAGCAGCGTTGACTCCGCCTCGCCCGAGTACCGTGCTGCGTACTCTGCAAGGTCGACCCGCAGTGGCCACCGCCGGTTCGCTGGCATCGGCACGTCAAGGCGACGGCACGCCATGCGGACTCCCGAGGCGACGGTGGCATGCGCCGTCACCAGACTCGATTCGTCGAGCATCGCGGCGCGGTAGATCTGAGCGAGAAATCGGCTCACCGTCGACTTGCCGTTGCCCGGACCAGCCGCAACGACGATGTGGCGCCTGGCTGGCAGCAGCGCCCCGCCAGCACGAAGATTCCGATCGCCATGCTCGACGATGTGGCGAAGGATCATGCGCTCCCTGGTGACGTCGGAACCCGCGACCGGCAGATCAACGACGATGTCGTGGAGCTGGGTCTTGTCGCCGACGTCCGCGCCAGCTTCGTCGAAGTAGATGTACCGGTCAGCGACGAGCCGTCCCATCGCGTGGCGCCGCAGCGCGTCCTCAAGATCGTCATCCAGCAAGGCATCCGTCCGGAGTGCGGCCAGTACGTCTCCCGCAGTCAGCAACCCGCGGAACCCACGCCTGACGTCGGGATACGCATTGAGCAGCGACCACATCTGATTGCCGTCCCACACGCGCCAGGCGCGCACGCGGCGGGCGAGGGCGGCCCGGGCCTTCTTCTCGGAGCCCTTCAGTTTGTCCAGATGCTGGCCGACACTTTCGTGCAGCGAGTCCCACCCACCCGCCGCAGCGACCGGCGTAAGCGGAACGTTGCTGACGAACACGAGGTAGTCGGGGACATCCCCGCGACTTCCGTCGGGGTCCGTCCACGCGTCAAGCTCGGCCAAGATCTCTTTGGTCAGCCAGGTCGCGTTTGCGGAGGGCTTCGCGGCGAGCGTCTCCTTCTTCTTGACTTGGAAGACCGTGTAGCCGTCCCAGAACTCCTGACGGGCGTAGTCGTTCGCCGACCACTGCAGGATGCCGCGCGATGTGAAGTCGCGGCCGCCGTCTCGCCCTGACCCATAGGCCTGGACCTTGGCTCCGAGAGAGCGGATCGCGAGCGCGGCGGCCAGCTGCTGAAACGCCTGCGGGCTCAGCTCGTTGAGCTGGTCGGTCACTGGGCGCCTCGGGTTAGGGGCGCCGCGGATACGTTCACATACGCGAACTTACTGCGGGATGAGTCTCGGCGCTACGCGATTCCTCACACGCCTCGCGCGGTTCATCCGAGCGTCGACGCGGGCATCAACGCATCGGGGCGCGCTAGTGTCGCGCCATGGCCTTTGTCTTCAACTGGACCGAGCACGCCGACCCATCGCTGAGCGCAACGACCCGCAACGGCCAGTCTTACCGAGTCGAACAAGATGATGCCGGCTGGTGGGCTCTGACGCCGTACGGAAACCGCATCGGACCCTTTGCGAGCATCCCGGCGGCCAAGAGCGAGGCCGAGGGTCAGGCGATTGATCTCGAAGGGTACGAGAACGTCTTTTAGTTTACGTTGATTGAGGCGGTTGGGCTTGGCAATCGGCCACCCCATTGTTAAGTGGGGTCTACGCCGGAGGCTTGCAGTGAGCGTAGTTCACACAACGCTCGCGGCGTTGCTTCAAGCCTCGCCACTGCCCGTTTGGGTGTGGCAAACGGCCCATCTCAGATGCAATAGGCAGATCGGCATGCACCCCGGACCACTCCCCTGCCGCCGGCCCACCTGGCCGGCCCGGTCTGGACCTTCGAGCCCGTCGCCCTCAACTTCCGCTTCGGCGACCGGGTCGCCCAACGTCCGGGGACGCCGGCGACCCGCAGCGCGGGACGACTCACCTCAGGCAGGCCGAGCGCGAGAGACGTGCAGGGGCGCCCGGCTGCCTGAGGTCAGTACGGGTGGCGTCAGCTGATGTCCGCTTCGGGGCCGTAGAGCGTCACCTGGATGCTCCCGCCGACCTCCATGTAGGCACGGGTGCAGTGAGCATCCGTGTCGACGATGCTGGTGGTCGGCCAGTGGTGCAGGTCGCGGAGCGTGTCGTCGACGGTCGCACGGGCGGTATCGATGTCCAGGCACTGATCGCTGATCTGCGTGCGGACCACGTCCTGGATCTCGAAGACGACCTCGTCTGTTTCACTTCCTCGGGAGTCGTCGCGATCGGGTCGGCCGTTCGGCCACACCTCCAGAGTGTCGGGCGCGTCGTGAGCAATGCCGACGAGGGCGCACTCCTCCTCCGGGTATCCCTCCGGCCGTTGCAGCACCCCCACTCGCCAGTCGATGAGTCCGAGGCGGTCGAGTTCCGCCTGCGCGGCGGTGACGGCGTCGCCGGTGCTGAGACAGCGTGCGCCGAGGCCGCCGATGTAGTCGTCGATGCTGAGGGACAGCTCGTGCTCGGCGCCGGCATCAACGCGGGGCGCGAGCAGGGTCGCGTCTGCCGGCGCCTGTGAGCGTGGCGCGACGTACGTGCTCGGGCCCCAGTGGAAGGCAACGGGGTCATCGATCAGGGGTCGTCCGCTCAGCGCCTGGTACTCCTGGCAGTCGGCGACCGGATCGCCGGTCAGCGGCGGTCCGCCGGTGGCGCGGCCGTCCGCCTCGATGTCCACGCGGTTCGGGTCGGCCCACTCGGTCAGGCACGTGAGGCTGCCGACGTCGCCACCTCCCTCGGGCCAGCCGTACTGCACCGCGTAGGCGAGGCCGCCGCCGAGGAGTGCCACGGTCACGCCTCCGGTGAGCAGGCCTCGCGGGCCCAGGCGACGCCGTCTGGTGGGCGCGTGCGGTTCTGTGGTCATGACGATCCCCTCTCGGAGCGCCGCGGCTGCGGCGGCGTCCAGCCGGGAGATCTCGGCGGTCGTCACCGGGTTGAGTGCCGCGATCTGCCGC
>JAEWEI010000017.1 GCA_023389545.1 Actinomycetes bacterium
CGGCTGGCCCGCAGCGCTCGGAGCAGGCCGACGAGGCCCGCGGCCGGGAGCCGCTGAGCCGGACGGCGTCCTGCCCCGCTCCGTCATCCGCCGGCTCCCGCACCCCCGGCGGCGCCCTGCACCGTGCCGTCGGCGAGGAAGAGCCAGGCGATGCTCTCGGCCTTGACCATGCCGCGCGCCTGCGCGGCGCTCGCGAGTTGCTCGGGCGAGCGCAGGTGGTCGACCTGGGCGGCGAGATCCTGCTCGCTCTGCGCGAGCCGGTAGAGCTCGACGTCCAGCGCCTGCTTCTCGAACGCGCCGCGCGCCATCGTCGTGTTGAGCAGCAGCGCCGTGGCCAGCGCCGCCACCAGGATCACCATGCAGGCGATCACGAACGGCGCCCTCGTGCGCGCCTGGGCAGGAGCCCGGACGAGCAGCAGGCGTGGGGTCGGCTGACTGGCCGGGGCCGGGGCCGGGGCCGCGGGCCGTGCCGGGCGCGGGATGGCGCGTGCCGCTGCCTGTGCGCTCATGACGATCTCCTCGATGCGCCTCGGTCTCGCAGGTGGTCAGGGGTGGCTCGAAGCCGTTCGGCGGCGCGCAGCCGCACCGACTGGGATCGCGGGTTGCGCTCGCGCTCGGCGTCGTCCGCCTCCTCGGCGCCGCGCGTGACGAGGCGGAGGAACGGGCGGTGCGTCTCCGGCTCGACGGGCAGCCCAGGAGGCGCGCTCGACGTCGCGCCGACGGCCAGCGCCCGCTTCACCAGACGGTCCTCGAGGGAGTGGTACGCCTCGACGACGATGCGGCCGCCGACGGCCAGAGCCTCGATCGATGCGGGCAGCGCGCGCTCGAGCACCTCGAGCTCGCCGTTCACCTCGATCCGCAGCGCCTGGAACGTCCGCTTGGCGGGGTTGCCGCCGGTCTTGCGCGTCGCGGCGGGGATGCTGGCCCGCAGGATGTCGACGAGCTCGCCCGTGCGTGTCAGTGGCGTCGTCTCACGCTGTGCCACGATGCGCCGGGCGATCCGCTGCGCGAACCGCTCCTCGCCGTACTCCCGCAGCACCCGGGTGAGCTCGCGCACGTCATACGTGTTGAGGACGTCAGCGGCGGTCTGCCCCACCGTCGCGTCCATGCGCATGTCCAGGGGGGCGTCCTGGGAGTAGGAGAAGCCGCGCTCCGTCTCGTCGAGCTGCAGCGACGACACGCCGAGGTCCATCAGGACGCCCTGCACGGCGGCGATGCCGAGCGAGGCGAGCACGTCGTTGATCTCGTCGTAGATCGCGTGCACCGGAGTGAAACGGTCGCCGAACCGGGCGAGCCGGCGGCTGGCGAGCGCGAGCGCCTGGGGGTCGCGGTCGAGCCCGATGACGCGCACGTCCGGGAACCGGGCCAGCACGGCCTCCGTGTGGCCGCCCATGCCGAGCGTCGAGTCGACCATCACCGCGCCCGGCGCCTCGAGGGCGGGGGCGAGCAGCTCGAGGCAGCGCTCGAGCATCACCGGCGTGTGCCGCGTCGATGCGTCGTCGAGCGGCTGCCCGTCGTTGTCCTGCTGCATGGCCGTCTCCTCTCGCGTCGTCTGGCTGTGCGGTGCTCCCAGCAGCGCCTGCTGGCCCTGTGAGTGGTGGTCGGGCGGCCCCTCCGCCGTCCGACCAGATCCCCCACCGGCCCTCTGTCGCGGGGAAGTGCGACAGAGAAGACGGGAGGAGACCTCATCGGACGGGCCATCAGGGCCAGCGGGGCGTGAACGTGCGGGACCGGTCAGAAGGGCCCGTGGGGGAACACCTCCTCAGCCGTCTCCGCGTAGCCGGCCTCCTGCTCCGCGAGGTAGGTCTCCCACGCCTCGAGGTCCCACACCTCGACGCGCGAGCCGGCGCCGATCACCGCCACATCGCGGTCCAGGCCGGCGTAGGTGCGCAGCATCTGCGGGATGGAGATGCGCCCCTGCTTGTCGGGAAGCTCGTCGCTGGCGCCGGACAGGAAGACGCGCAGGTAGTCCCGGGCCTGCTTGCTCGTCACCGGCGCCTGCCGGATCTGGTCGTGCATGCGCCGGAACTCGTCCATCGGCAGCAGGAACAGGCACCGCTCCTGTCCGCGCGTCATCACCAGGCCAGGGGCCAGTTGAGCACGGAACTTGGCGGGCAGGATCAGCCGCCCCTTGTCGTCGAGCCGGGGCGTGTACGTGCCAAGGAAGGGCGCTGAGGAGCCGAATCCGCTGAAGGACGACTCGATGCTCACCGCCGCCCCCTCTGCTCCCCGTCGGCTCGCGATCCACGTCTCTCATCCAGTCCTCACCAAGTGCCTCCACGGTACTCCACTTCCCTCCACCTGCAACCGGAAGAACGCGCGTTTCACCCGGCTCGGAGTGCGAACGTGCAGGTCAGCGCGGTGGTGGGGAGTGGAGGGTTTCGACACTCCCGGCGGGGCCGCCAACCGCCGCGGCGAACAGGCCCGCCGCTGGGCGCGACCGTTTATGGTGGTTCCTCCACCCCGAACCGGAGGAACCGGGCATCCTTCGAGTGGTCGCGCGCGGGCACGAAGAGGAACGTGGGGGGAAGTGGGGGCCCGCGGCGCCGAGTTCGTCAGATTCACCTGGACGGAGCACGTCCTGCGCGCGCCCGCCCGTAGGCTCGTGCCCCCATCCGCAGAAGGAGTCCCCATGCTGCAGGCTGTGCCCTCGACCTCGGAGCTCGCCGAGCTGGTCGAGACGACCGACCAGATCCGCGGGGGGATCGAGACGGTCGTCACCGGACGGTCCGAGATCGTGGGCATCACCGTGGCCGTGCTGCTAGCCGAGGGCCACCTGCTGCTCGAGGACGTGCCCGGCGTCGGCAAGACCACGCTGGCCAAGGCCCTCGCCCGCACCATCGACTGCAGCGTGGGCCGCATCCAGTTCACGCCGGACCTGCTGCCCAGCGACCTCACCGGCGTCAACATCTACCGGAGCCAGACCCACGAGTTCGAGTTCCGGCCCGGTCCCCTGTTCGCGCACATCGTCATCGGCGACGAGATCAACCGCGCGTCCCCCAAGACCCAGTCGGCGCTGCTGGAGTGCATGCAGGAAACCCAGGCGACAGTCGACGGCGCGACCTACCCGCTGCCGCGCCCCTTCCTCGTCATCGCCACCCAGAACCCGGTCGAGATGGAGGGGACGTACCCCCTGCCCGAGGCGCAGCGCGACCGCTTCATGGCGCGCCTGACCGTCGGCTACCCCAGCCTCGACGCCGAGCTCGACATGCTCGACCTGCAGGAGACGTCCGACCCCCTCGCGGCGCTGCGCCCCGTGACCGACGCGGCGCAGGTCGCGCGCCATGTGGGCACCGCGCGCAGGCTGTACGCCGCGCCTGGCGTGAAGCGGTACGTCATCGACCTGGTGACGGCCACCCGCGAGGACCAAGGGCTGCGGCTCGGCGCGTCGCCCCGCGCCTCGATCCAGCTGCTGCGCGCGGCGAAGGCCCTCGCCGCCATGTCCGGCCGCGACCACGTGCTGCCCGACGACGTCCAGAGGCTCGCCGAGCCCGTGCTGGCCCACCGCCTCATCGCCAGCACCGAGGCCCGGCTCTCCGGGCGCTCGACGAGCGACGTCGTCCAGGACATCGTGGCGCGCATCCCGCTGCCGTCGTCGAGCGTGGCCCCACGCGAACGGCGGGCGACCGGCTGATGCGTCCGCGTCTGACCAGGCGCGGCATCGGCCTCGCCGTCGCCGGCGCCAGCGGGGTCGGGCTCGGCTTCGGGCTCGGGGCCGTCGACCTGGTGCAGATCGGCGCCTTGGCGCTGCTGCTGGTCATCTGCGCCTACGCCGTGGCCGCCGTGCGGAACCCCGGGCGCGGACGGCACCGCCTGCGGGTGCACCGGCATGTGCAGCCCAGCCCTGTCCACGCCGGCTCCCCCGCACAGGTCAGCGTCGAGGTCGTCGCCGACAACCTGGCGGGCCGGGTGCGCCTCAGCGGCTTGCGACTCGGCGAGCAGGCCTCCGCCGAGCTGTCCGGCGGCCGCCCGCTGCGCGCCAGGGTCGTGCGGACGGACCGGTCAGTCGGCCTGGCCTACCCGGTGCACGCCGCCCGGCGCGGCCGGTGGGCGCTCGGGCCCCTCATCGTCACGCGGAACGACCCGTTCGGCGTGGTGCGGGCCAGCACCGAGCTGGGCGAGCGCGCCGACATCGCCGTCTGGCCGGCCGTGGAGCGGCTCCCCGTCCCCCGTGGCATCCTCGTCGCGGAGCCCGACCGGGTGGCGCTGGGCGCCCGCAGCCCGTCCACCGACGACTCCGCGCTCCGCGAGTACCAGTTCGGCGACGACCTGCGGCGGGTGCACTGGCGCAGCAGCGCCCGGCGTGGCGAGCTCGTCGTCCGGTCCGACGAGCGCGCGGGCATGCGGCCCGTGACCGTCCTCCTCGACCTGCCCCAGGAACCTGAGTCGCTCGAGTGGACCATCTCGCTCGGCGCGTCCATGGCGCTGGCCATGCTCGACGCCGGGCACCCCGTGCGACTGCTCGGCCCCTCCTCGGCGTCCGACGGCGCCCACTCCCGCCCCGGGCACAGCGCGCGCACCGAGCTCCTCGACCGGTTGATCGACGTGCAGGCGCCCGAGCCCTCGGTGGCGGAGGAACACCTGCTCACGGCGGTGCGCCTGCACCTCGGCAGCCACAGCGGCAGCGAGATCGTCATCGCGCTCGTGGGGCCGCTGAGCCCTGCCGCGCGCGGCGCGCTCGGGAGCCTGACGACGGGCGCCCAAGGGTGGGCGATGGTCCGCTCCGACCCCGCGTGGCCCGTCAACGAGCGCCACGAGGCCGAGCGGACGATCAGCCACCTGCGCAGGCTGGGCTGGCGGGCCTGCGCCGTGCAGCCCGGCGACGACCTCACAGAGAGCTGGACTCGCATGCTGGGAACGCGCGCGTGAGCGGGCCTCGGGAGGAGCCGGCCACGTTGCGCGGCGCGCGCGGCGTGATCGCGTCTGCACTGGTGGGCGCGTCCGTGTGCGGCGGGCTGCTGGCCGTCCGCCAGCTGATCGCGACGGGCCCCTGGCTCGGGACGGCCGTGATGGTCGTCGTCCTGCTCACCGCGCTGACCGCCGGGGTGCGCGCCGTGACCCGCCGCTGGTGGGTCCCCACCCTCGTCGGCGCCGTTGCGACGGCGCTCGGGATCCTCATCGCCTACGGCGGGCCCCCCGGCCGCCTCCAGCTCATCCCCGACCTCGACTCCGTGGACCGGGTCGTCGCGATGTCCCGGGTGGCCCTGGACTTGGTCAACTCGTCGTTCGTGCCGTTGCAGTCCTCGCGTCCCATCGTGCTGCTGGTGGTGGCGGGCGCGGCGCTGCTCCTGCTCGGCGTCGACCTCGTGGCGCTGGGCCTTGGCGCGCCCGCGTGGTCGGGGCTGGTGCTGCTCATCGTGTGGATCCCCGGGATCGTCCTGGGCACGCCCGCCTCGGGATCGGCCCTCGTGGTCACGGCGGTGCCCTACCTGCTGCTGCTCGCGCTCTCCGCCACGCCAGCCACTCCGGGCCCCGGCGCCGCCCGTCGAGCCTTCGGCGCGGTCACGGCGGCAGTGGCCGTCGTGGTGGCAGCGCTCGTCGTCGCGCCGCTGCTCTCCCCCGCTCCCGGCTGGGCCGCCCTGGAGCTTCCCCGCCTGGGCTCCGGCTCTGTGGGCCCTGTCCGGCTCGACGACTCCTTGGACATGCGCGACAGCCTGGGCCCACGCTCCGAGCAGGTGGTGCTGCGCTACACGGTGGACGAGGCGCCCGGCGGCGCCTCCACAACGGAGACGTCGGCACTGGGACGGCCCACGCTCGTCGCCGACGCCAAGACCATCGGCCCGCTGCGCGCCTTCACGCTGCGTGACTTCGACGGGCGGACGTGGGAGCACGCCTCGGCCGCCGAGCTGGAGCCGTGGGACTCCGACACGCTCCTCAGCTCCGACCCCCGCACGCACGGCGGCGCGCCGGATGCGACCGAGGGACTGCTCGCCAACGTCGACGTCGTGGTGGGCGGCCTGCGGGAGGACAAGCTGCCCGTGAGCACGTTCCCCCGCACCGTGCAGGTCGCCGGGCCGTGGCTCTACGACGCCGAGCACGACGAGGTGGTCGGCGACCGGAGCACCCGCACCGGGATGGACTATTCGATGACCGTCCAGGTGCCCGAGCTCACGGCGGACACGCTCCGCGCGGCGCCCCCGGCGGCCGACCCCGCCCTCGACCCCTATCTCACCGCGCCCCAGACCGACCACGCGCAGGACGTCGCCAACCTCGCCGCCGAGGTCACCGCCGGCGCCACCGGCGCCTTCGAGCAGGCCATGGCCCTGCAGACCTGGTTCCGCAACCCGCAGAACTTCGCTTACGACACCCGGGTCGAGCCGGCGACGTCGGCGGACTCGGTGTGGGACTTCCTGGAGAGCAAGCGGGGGTATTGCGTGCAGTACGCCACCTCGATGGCGATCATGGCGCGGACCCTGGGCATCCCCGCACGGGTGGGCGTGGGCTTCCTGCCCGGGACGCTCACGGCCGACGACGAGTACGTCATCACTGGCCGGCAGTCGCACGCCTGGCCCGAGCTCTACTTCCCGAACGTCGGCTGGGTGCGGTTCGAGCCGACGCCTGCCGTGCAGACGGGGACGCCGCCGCGGTGGAGCGATCCGCTCGTCGTGGCGCCCGCCACCTCGGCACCGACTGCGCAACCCGTGGTCCCCTCCGCCCCCGCGCCCACCGCGACCAGCACGGCCGCCCCGCGCGAAGGGGTGCCTGCGCCCGAGGTCGACGAGGCCGAGATCCCGCGCGCCCTGGTGGCGCCTGTCGCCGGGATCGCGCTCGCCCTCCTCCTGGGCGCCGTGGTGATGGTCCGGCGACGCTCCGCACGGGTGGCGCACCGCAACGCCGAGGACGCGTGGACCTGGCTCCGCGGGCGGCTCCGGCGCGTGCCGATCACCTGGTCGGACGCGCGGACCCCCCGACAGGCTGCGGCGCTCATTCGGGCGCGGGCAGCGGAGGTCCGTGGGGAGCCCCTCGACGCGGCCGCCGACGACGCGTTGACCAGCCTCACCCTTGCTGTCGAGCGGGGCCGTTACGCCCCCGACCCGGGGCAGGACTCAGCGGAGGACGTGCACCGGTGGGCGCACGAGGTGCTCGACGGCGTGACTGCGGAGGCCACGAGCGACTCGCGGGCCTGAGCGCCACGATGCCCCGGGCCATGAGGCCACGCCCGTGTGGCCACCGTCCGACGTAACTGGAGGGCCACACCGCTGGAGCTCAGCGGCCGCCCTGGTCGCGGCGGTGCTGCCACCGCTCCTCGAGTCGGCTCATGAAACCCGCCTGACGGCGCGGGGAGCTGGCCTGCTTCGCCTTGGTGGCGGTCGCGGCGCCTGCGGGCTCCTTCGAGGCCCCCTGCGAGAACCCGAAGGCCACCGCCCCGAACATGATGACGAAGCCCAGGACCCCGACCCAGGCCAGGCGCGTCGCCGCGCCTGCGACCAGCATCAGAAGACCTGCGACAGCCACCGCGCTCGCGAGGACGTAGCGGCCGACCGGCCGCCTGCCACGTGAGGCCAGAGTGTTCGCGAGTCTGGGGTCGTCAGATGTGAGCTGCCGCTCCATCTGTTCCAGTACGCGCTGCTCGTACTCGGACAGAGGCATTACTACCCCCGTACTCCCCCGTAGAGACATCTTTCGACAAGGATAGTTCCCCGGCGACGAAGTCGGTAGTCGAGTCCCGCGCCCGTGGAGGCGGAATCGACCCCACCGCGATGGCGGAGCGGCCGAAACGCCCGCGAACCAGGTCCATCGCCCGCTCCGCGTCGCGACGCGCCGTGCTGTTCTCGGCCACCGCCTCCTCGAGCGTCGGCTGCTGGACGGTCGACGCCGCGGGGCTCAGCCCCTCAGCGCGCACTCCCACGAGCCGGACCGGGAGCCCGCCGAGGTCGACGCCAGCCAGGAGCGCGCGGGCGGACAGGTACACCTCCCGCGCGACATCAGTAGGAGTGGCGAGCGTGCGCGACCGCGTGAGCGTGCGGAAGTCCGACGTGCGGACCTTGAGGCTGACCGTGCGCGCGACGAGCGAGTGCGCCCGCAACCGCCCGGCACAGCGGTCCGCGAGCTCCAGCACCTTCGCCTCCACCACCGACAGGTCGTGGACGTCCACATCGAACGTCTCCTCGGCGCCAATGCTCTTCTCCTCGCGCCCCGGCTGGACGGGCCGGGGGTCCCGTCCCCAGGCGAGGTCGTGCAGATGGGCGCCCGCGACCCGGCCCACCGCGCGCTGGATGGTCTGGACATCGCTGTCCGCGAGCTCGGCGACGGTACGCACACCCCAGCGGGCGAGCGCAGCCTCGGTCGCCTCGCCCACCCCCCACAGGGCGCCGACCGGCAGCGTGCGGAGGTAATCGACTGTGGCGGACTTCGGCACCAGCAGGACGCCGTCCGGCTTCGCGTGCCCCGACGCCAGCTTGGCGACGAACTTCGTCGCGGCGATCCCCACCGAGCAGGTGATGCCGAACTCGGCGCGCACATCACGGCGAATCTGCGCGGCGATGCGGGTGGGCGGGCCCAGCCGGCGCCGGGCGCCCGCCACGTCCAGGAACGCCTCGTCGACGCTCACCTGCTCGACGAGCGTGGTGACGTCGCGCAGGATGCGCATCACGCCCGCGGAGACCGCCCCGTACGCCTTGTGGTCGGGCGGCACGACGACCGCCTGCGGGCACATCCGTCGCGCCAACGCCATCGGCATCGCCGAGTGGACGCCGTAGGCGCGCGCCTCATAGGTGGCGGCGAGCACCACCCCGCGCTGCTCGCCGCCCACCACCACGGGAAGTCCCCGCAGTTGCGGTCGGCGGGCGAGCTCCACCGAGGCGAAGAACGCGTCCATGTCGACATGCAGGATGGACGCGCCATCCTCGTCGTCCCCCCAGTCACGGCGCCCAGTGGGGCGCGGTCCACGGCTCATGACGCGCGTGCGGCGAGCAGGGAGGCCCCGGCCGCGTCGGCGGCGCCTGCCTCGGCCTCGACGAGCGCGCGCACCGCGTCGAGGAAGTCCTCGGCCGCGCAGACCGCCTCCTCCGCCCGCGCAGGGGTCACGATGTCGAAGCGACCGGCCTCGACCGCGGAGCGCAGCGACGCGCCCGCGGCGAAATACCCGCTCCACCGCTGCACCTCGGGGGCCACGACGTCGAGCATCTCCCAGACCGTCCGGGGTGGGCGACGACCGCCGGGCCGGCCGCGCGCCGCGAGCAGCGCCGCGCCGGCTCGCACCGCGGCGAGGTGGCCATGAGAGAGCCGCTCCCACGGCTCGGAGGAGAACTGCGCCGCCAGCAACTCGGCGTCCGCTCGCTGAAGCAGCCCTTCGGCTGGTCCCGCGAGACCGACCGAGAGACGGGAATGGATGGCGTTCATCCGACCGCACCTCCTCTGCTCCACACAGTATCGAACACCTGTTCGATACCCGTCAACCCCGTACCGTGGTCCCCGTGGCTTCCCGTGAACGCTCGGGGCGACGACCCCCACCATCCCACCGCCTACCGACACGCACGCCCTGGCCTGAGGGCCCGCTGCGCATCCCGACGGGCACTGTCGAGCTCGTGCGGTCCGCCGACGACCCCTCAGGCGTCACTGTCCTGGTCAACGGCGTGCCCAGCTCGCACCTGGATCTCGAGGACCCCTCGCGGCTCTCCTTCGAGTACATGCAGCAGATGGCGGTGATGCTCGGCCACGCCGCACCGGCCGGGGCCCCGCTGGCCGTCGTCCACCTCGGCGCGGCAGGCTGCGCCCTCGCGCGCCACGTCCACGCAGGCAGGCCCGGGTCCCGGCAGATCGCCGTCGAGCTCGACACCGCACTGCCGGAGCA
>JAEWEI010000328.1 GCA_023389545.1 Actinomycetes bacterium
CTCGGCCGGGAGCTCATGCCGCACCAGGCCCGGGTCGTCACGGCCACCGCACGCGGCCACCGCACGTTCCTGCTCGCCGACGAGCCCGGGCTGGGCAAGACCGCCCAGGCGCTCCTCGCCGCCCAAGCGGCCAACGCGTATCCGCTGCTGGTCGTGGTGCCCAACGTGGTGAAGACCAACTGGGCGCATGAGGTCGGGCTCTGGACGCCGCACCGTCGAGCCACGGTGGTCCATGGCGACGGCGACAAGGTCGACGGGTTCGCGGACGTCGTCATCGTGAACTACGAGCTGCTGGACCGGCACGTCGGCTGGCTCGGCGACCTGGGCTTCCGCGGCATGGTGGTCGACGAGGCGCACTTCATCAAGAACAAGACGTCGCAGCGCTCGCAGCACGTCCTGGCGCTGGCAGACCGGATCCGCGCCCGCGCCGGCCGTCCGCTGATGATGGCGCTCACCGGCACCCCGCTGATCAACGACATCGAGGACTTCCGCGCGATCTGGCAATTCCTCGGGTGGATCGACGACAAGCAACCGCTCGGCACGCTGCAGGCGGCCCTCGAGGAGACGGGGCTCACCCCGGCCGAGCCGGGCTTCTACGCCGCCGCGCGAGACAGCGTCATCAACATGGGCATCGTGCGCCGGCGCAAGTCCGACGTGGTCGCCGACATCCCCGCCCGCCGGGTGGCGGACCTGCCCGTGGAACTCGACGGCGCGGTGGGCCGCTCGATCCGGGCCGCCGAGGTCGCGCTGACCAGCCGCATGGTCGAGCGCTACCGGGCCGCCATAGAGATGCGCGGCGCCGAGGGGGGCCCCGACGGGATCGACCACGAGCTGGTCCGCCGGGTCGCGGCAGCCGAGCTCAAGGACTCCGAGTCGAAGGCCAGCGGCGAGAACGTGTTCACGATGGTCCGCCGGATCGGGCAGGCGAAGGCGGGGCTGGCCGCCGACTACGCCGCGCAGCTCTCCCGCAACGTCGGGAAGGTCGTGTTCTTCGCGAAGCATGTCGACGTGATGGACCAGGCCGAGCAGACGTTCGCCGACCGCGGCATCCGCTATGCCTCGATCCGCGGCGACCAGACGCCCCGGACTCGCACGAAGAACATCAAGGCGTTCGTCGACGATCCCGAGGTGTCGATCGTCGTGTGCTCCCTGACGGCTGCGGGCGTGGGCCTCAACCTCCAGGTCGCCTCCAACCTGGTGCTCGCCGAGCTGTCCTGGACCCACGCCGAGCAGACCCAGGCCATCGACCGGATCCACCGCATCGGCCAGGACGAGCCCGTCACCGCGTGGCGCATCATCGCCGCGCAGACCATCGACTCCCGGATCGCGCAGCTCATCGACAGCAAGTCGGGGCTGGCGGCCCGGGCGCTCGACGGCGCCGCCGACGAGGACCTCCCGTCGTCCACCGACGTCCAGCTCGAAGCCCTGGTCGGGCTGCTGACCGACGCGCTCGCCGCGGAGGGCGTGGGCTGAGCACTGCCGGTCACGATTGACCGATTGCGCCGTCGTCGTCCCGCGCGTCCCGCCCGTCGAGCACCGCGTGCAGCGCGCCCGTCACGACGACTGCCACTGTCGGCAGCCAGTCCGACGCGGTGGGGAACGCGAGCAGGGCCCCGACGGCCGCGAGGTACATGTTCGCGAGCCCGGAGCTCGACCGGACGCCGCGCAACGCGACGTCCACGGCCCGCAGGACTGGCGGGGTGTCGGTGGCCTCGTTGGCGCGGATCGTGGCGCCGTCGCGGATGGCGCCGGCGTACGCGAGCATCCCGAACCCGATGACACCGAGGATCGCGACGAGCGCCGCTGTGCGCCACCACGAGCCGTCGAGCGCGTTGAACGCGGCCGGGATGGCGAGCAGCACGCCGATCGTCATGGCCACGAGGTCCCCGGCGGGGACGCGGGACAGGTCGAAGCCGCCCGCAGCAGACGGGACGCCGGCCCGGTTGGCGAGCGCCCACAGCCCGGTGGGCAGCAGCACCATCCACACCAGCGCGTAGTCGCGGATCATCACCGCGAAGAACAGCCCGATCCCCACGCCCACCACGAGCCCGAGGGCGTGCAGGGCGACCCGGCTGGCCCACCGCCGGCCTGTCGAGGGTGCGGGCGAGGACGTGAGGAGCGGGGACACGCGCACAGGGTAAGCAGGCGCGCCCCGCCCGGTTCCGCCGCCTCCACCTTTCGATGCGACTCCATCCCGCTGACCGGCGTGCGCGGGCCGAGGTCCTCCACCTGTTCGGCCGCCAGGGCGAGGATGCACGTCCACGCCCGACCGAGTCGGTGAGCCTCGGGTGAGGCCAGGCCTGCGCCGGGCGCATCCGCGCACTCAGGGGCGCGGCGGGAAGATGCCCTGCAGCGCGATGATGAACGTGACGGCGAGGTACGGCGGCAGGTTGTTGTGCGGCTGGCCGCCGCCCTCCACCGAGATGGCCCCAGGGGACATCGACTGGGTCGCCGGGCTCGTGGAGTAGAGCTTCTCGGTCACGCGGCCCTGGCGCGCGGTGGCCCAGGCGCCGGCGGACGGGTTGCCGGTGGTGCCGAGCGTCCCCGTGTCGACGGTGTGCACCGCGTGGGAGTGCGACGGCATCTCGCTCGGGAGCAGCGTGACGGTCGCGCTTCCGCCGCGCTCGCCGAGGTCGTGCTGGGACGTGTCAGGGCCCTGCCCCCAGTGGATCGGGCTTGCGTCCCGCAGGTCGGGCAACGCGAAGGTGGACTTGCCGTCGCCGCCGTAGCTGGCGCCGAGCAGGGAGAACAGTGCGGTGTTCTGGCTGATCGGCATGAGCTGGCCGTGGCACATGGCCCAACCGGTGGGAGCGAAGTCCCCGGCGAACATGCGGATCTCGCCGACGAAGGGGTCGGACATGGCGTGCTCCTCAGTTCCGGCTCGGGAAGATGCCCGTGAGGGCGATCATGAACGTCAGGACCAGGTACGGGGGCTGGTTCGGGTGCGCCTGATTCGCACCTGTGCGGCCCACCGAGGCCGTGGCCTGGGCCACCTGGGCCGACGGGCCGTAGTGGGGCTGCGCGGTCGTGCCCCATCGGGCGCCGATCGGCTCGGCCGTCGTGGCATCGGCCGAGGCGCGGGGCACGTGGGTGTGGGCCGGCATCTCGGCGGCTGTCAGGACGTGGGACTCTTCACCGCCGACCGCGCCGAGCACGTGGGACCCGCCAGTGCTCAGCGGCACCCGCCCCTGCAGGTTGGGCAGCGCGAACGTGGTCACCCCGTTGCCGCCGTACATGGTGCCCAGGATCGAGAACAAGGCCTGGTTCTGATTGATGGGCAGGAATTGCCCGTTGCACAGGGCCCAGCCCCGAGGGGCGAAAGTCGAGCTGGCGATGCGGATCTCGCCGAGGAAGGGGGTCGACATGGGGTCTCCGGGTCAGCTCTGCGACGGGTAGATGCCGAACAAGCTGATGATGAAGCTCACGGCGAGGAACGGGGGCAGGTTGTCGTGCGGCTGGTTGCCGCCCGCGGCTTCGAGCGAGTCGGGGGCCATCTGCGCGGTCAACGCGCCGGACGGCGCAGCGAACGCGGGTGACGTGCTAGCCGACCACACCGCACCGGCCGGTGAGGTGGCAGTCGCGGCGGCGACGGCCCCGAGCGGCGTGTGGGAGTGGGACGGGAGCTGCTGCTGCGTGAGCCTGACGGTCTCCGCGCCGGCGGCCTCGCCCATCACATAGGTGGTGCCGGTGGTGGAACGGCCCTGGTGCACGGGCCAGCGGCCGCGCAGGTCCGGCAGGGCGAACGTCGACTGGCCGTCACCGCCGTAAGTCGTCCCGATGAGGTTGAACAGGATGTCGTTCTCGCTGATCTGCAGCGTCTGGCCGTCGCAGAAGAGCCACCCCGCCGGGGCGAAGTTGCCGGCGAACATGCGGATCTCGCCGATGTACGGACTAGACATGGGGCACCTCCGGTGCGTGGTCGTGTGACAGCAGCAGGTCGAGGCCGTCATCGGACAGCACGACGAAGCCGAGCCGGGCGTAGAGCGCTCGGGCGCAGTGGTTCTCGGCGCGGACCATGAGCTGCACGGGGACGCCGATCGCGCGTGCCCGGGCGACGGTGTCCCCGAGCAGCGCGGTCCCGAGCCCGCTGCCCTGGTGCTCCGGCATGAGCGCGACGTCCACGACGTGCACCCGCTCGGCGTCGACGTCGAGCACGATGCGGCCCACGGGTGCGTCGTCGACGGTCACGAGGGCGTGCTCGGCGTCCGGGAACGCTGTCGCGAGGTGCTGCTCGTGGGCTCGGTGCTGCTGGTCGAGGAACGTGTCGACCACGGCGTCCGGCCATCCGAAGCGGGCGACCTCCGTGGCCCGCGTCGAGCGGTACAGGGCCCGCAGGAACGGGGAGTCGTCAGCGGCGGGGCGGCGCATGCGCACCGAGAGGCAGGCGGTCGGCACCGTCAGACGCTCCGGTCGACGACGGCCTCGAGGCGGTCGCCCCCGGCGCCCACCGGGCCGAGGTACAGCACGAGGTCGCCCTCGGCATGGCGCAGCGTGCGGACGGCGCCCGGCATCGTGACGGGCTCCTCGGCGGTCAGCGCGAGCGTGAAGGCGTCCGGACGCGGGGCGCCACCATCGGGACCCGTCACGGCCGACAAGGTGAGCCGGGTCGCGTCGTCGGCCGTGAACGTCGTGCCGACCAGGGGCGCGAGGGCGTCGAGCTCGAGGGGGAGGGCGCGGCGTGACCTACCGACGCCGAGGGTCGCCACGGCCACGCCGACAGCGGCGAGACCTGATCCAGCGACCAGCACGGAACGGCGGGAGAGCACGGCTGACTCCTCAAGGGATTGATGGGTGATGAGAGAAACCTATGTCCCCGGATAGGCCGGAAGTCCCACCCAGGGGTCGCGAATGGGTGAATCTCGCCGCTGCTGGAGAACCGGGCGGGGCATGCATCCCGCAATGCCGTGTTTTGTCGAGGTGGAATGTGCGCGGCGTTGGCCAATGGGCTACTGACCTGCGGTGATGCCTGCGACTTTCGTCCTAGGCTCTACCCTCGTGCCTCATTTTCACGGCCCTCGCCGGGCAACTCGGCCGATGGCCGCACTCGCTGCTTTCCTGTGCGCCTCCGCGTTGTCCGTCGCGCCCGCTGTCGCGGCCGGGACGTCGACCTTCACGGTGACCACGACGGCTGATGCCCCGCTCACGGGATGTGACGACGGTGCGTCCGGCACGTCGCTGCGAGAAGCGGTGTGCCTGGCCGCTGCGGCGCGTGACGCGGTGGTGCTGGTGCCCTCGGGCGAGCGGTTCGCGCTCCAGCACGGCCCGCTCGTGCTCGACCCCGGGGCGGCAGCCACGATCGAGGTCCGGGCGACCGGGAGCACGCGCTTCGAGATCGACGGTGGCGGCGCGCAGATCTTCGACATCGACCCGTCGACCGTTGGCCACGTCGACGTGACGCTCTCGTCGATGAGGCTCACCCACGGCGCCGGGGTCGCGCCGGCCGCGGGCGGTATCGGCGGAGGCGCGGTCCTCGCGGGCTCGGGCATCCCCGGGCTCCCCGACTCGCTCACGTTGTCCGACTGCGTCGTGGCAGGCAACCGCAATGTCCCCGCCGGCAGCCCGGGCAGCGCCCGGGCGCCCGGCGGAGGTGTCCTGATGAACGGGGGCACGCTGACGGTGCGCGGCTGCACGTTCGAGGACAACACGTCGGACGGCGCACCCGGTGGCGCCGTTGCGATGATCGGCGTCGACGCGGCCGACCGGGTGGTGATCGAGGGCTCGACGTTCCGCTCCAACGCCGTCACCGGCGCCGACGTGGGCGGGGGCGTCCTCGGCGGCGGCGCGGTGTGGGTCTCGGGGGCACGGCTGAGCGTGAGCGGTTCGACGTTCCGCGCCAACTCCGTCACGTCGGCGTCGGCGGCCTCGGTGCTGGGTTCCGCGGTGTACGCGACCGGCGCCGCGGACGTCACCGGCACCGTGGTCGAACACAACACGGCGAGCTCGGCCGGCGCCGGAGAGCCCGGGGCACTCGCCCTCGGCAGCGGCGCCGTCACGGCCTCGCGGCTCGTGGGCAACACGGCCACGAGCACCTCCGGCCCGTCCCGCGCAGCGGTGCGCGGCCCCCTCGCCGCGGGCGGTTCGCTCGCCGCGCCCCGCAGCTGGTGGGGGTGCGCGGGCGGACCGGCCGACGCGCGCTGCGACGGCACGTCAGGGTCGGTTGCCAGCACGCCGTACGCGACGTTCGTGGGGGCCGTGACCCCGTCGGCGCCGCAGCAGGGCGACGCCACCACGTTGACCGTGGCGCTCACGCAGTCCGACGGCACGGCAGCCGCTCCCGAGCTGGTCGCTCTGCTCGCCGGCGCCACCGTGACCTGGTCCCACGCCCCGGCCGGTGGAGCGGTGCTCCCCGCGGGCGACAGTGCCCTCGCTGCCGACGGCGCCGCCGCGCTGCGCTACACCACCGGCGCCGGGAGGTCGCTCGTGGCGACGGCGACGATCGACGGGTCGGTCGTCACCACGACGATCGAGAACTCCTATGCGCCCGAGGTTGCCTTGGCCTCGACGGCGTCCGCGACCGAGGGCGTCCCCGTCATGCTGAGCGCGACCGTCGCAGCCCGCCCGGCCGCGGCGGTGCAGTGGCAGACGGCGCCCGCGGGGTCGTCGACCTGGACCGCGGTGCCGGGGGCGACCGCAGCCAGCCTGCAGATCACCCCGACCCGCGCCGACGACGGCGCCCGGTACCGGCTCGTCGCGACCAACACCGTCGCGTCGACCACCGGCCCGGAGACCACCCTCGGCGTGTCCTGGGGGCCGCTGGTGAGCGCCTCGCCGGCCGACGTGACGGTCCTCGCGGGCGCCACGGCGGACTTCACCGTGGCGGTCGCAGGCAAGCCCGCGCCGAGCGTCCGCTGGCAGAGCCGGACGCCCACGGGCACGTGGACCGACATCGCGGGAGCGACGTCCACCACCTACCGCACGGCGCCGCTGACCGCCGCCGACTCGGGCACGCGGTTCCGTGCCCAGGTCACCGGCACGGGCGCCGCGGTGAGCGCCGAGGCGCTCCTGACGGTTGAGACCGTCCCCGTCGTCACCCAGCAGCCGAGCCCCGTCACCCCGGCCGAGGGGGCGCCGCTCGTGCTCGAGGCCGTCTTCTCCGGGGCGCCTCCGGTCTCGGGCGTGGTCTGGGAGTGGCGAGCCGTCGGGACCAGCGCCTGGGTTCCCGTGGCGTCGCCCTCGACCACTGTGACGACGTCGACGACCGGCGCGGTGACGACGAGCCGGTACGAGGTGACCGCGGCGCGTGCCCTCAGCGGTGACTACCGCGCCGTGGGCACCGCGCCCCTCGTCACCGGCGCCCGGTCCGTCACGACGAGCACCGCGGGGGTCCAGGTCCTCTGGGGACCCGAGATCGCGACGCAGCCCGCGGACACGACAGTCGCCGTGGGCGGCGCCGCGACCTTCGCCGTCGTCGTCGCCGGAGACCCGGCGCCCACCGTCGTGTGGAAGGACGGGACGGGCGCGGAGCTCGGCACGGGCCTCACCCTGACCCTGCCGGCTGTGACCCTCGCCGACGGCTCCCGCGTCTTCCATGCGGAGGTCAGCGCCCGAGGGGCCACCGTCGCCTCGCGCGACGCGGTCCTCACCGTCACGCTCGCCCCCACGTTCACCACCGGTCCCGCGGACACGACCGCCGACGCGGGGAGCACCACGACCTTCGGCGTCGTCGTGACCGGGGCGCCCGCACCGGCCGTCCGCTGGCAGCAGCGCAGCGGACCGTCCGGCACGTGGGTCGACGTGGTCGGGACGGGGCCGACGCTGTCGCTCGTCCCCGGGCCCACAGACGACGGCCACCAGTACCGGGCCGTCGCGACGAGCAGCGCGGGCACGGCGACGTCCAATCCGGCGACGCTCACCGTGCTGACCGCGCCCACGCTCACGGACCCGGCGGACGCCGCGGTCACGCCGGGCTCGACCGCCCGGTTCACCGTCACAGCGACCGGGTCCCCGACGCCCGCGATCACGTGGGAGACGTCGACCGACGGGGTCGCTTGGAGCGCTGTCGCCGGCGCGGCCGGTCCCACGCTCGGCCTGGTCACAACGATTGCCGACGACGGCCTCCTGGTCCGGGCCGTCGTGTCGTCGACGCTCGTCGGCGGTCCGTCGACCGCGGCCAGCGCCCCGGCCACGCTGACGGTCCTGGCAGCACCGGTGCTGGTCCGCGGTCCCGGTTCGGTCGTCGGGCCCGACGGCGCCGTCCGCGTCGCAGCGGGGGCGCCGTTCACGCTCAGCTATGTCGTCGAGGCCGCGGGCGCATCGGGCCAGTGGGAGGCGTCACGTGATGGGGGCGCCACCTGGTCCCCGTTCCTCACGACGCGCACGGCGCGGGCGATGCTCGCGGCAGCGGCGACGCCCGCCTCGTACGACCTGACGTACACCCCCACCGCCGCGGACGCGGGGCTGATGCTCCGGCTCCGCGTCACGAACGCCGTGGCGACGGCGACCTTCGGGCCGGTCACCGTCGTGTTGCAGTCGCAGGCGCCCGGCGCGGGGACGGTCGTCACCGATCCCGGGTCATCGACGGGCGGGTCGCCCGCGGACGGGGCGACCGCTCCGACGGCAACGTCGGGCGCGGCGGCCACCGACGCGACGCGGCTCCCGACCACGGGCGGGGAGGTCACGGCCCTGCTCGCGACGGCGCTCGTCATGACCGTGTGCGGCGCGGTCGCGCTACTCGCCCACCGACGCCGCGCCGTCTGACTCCCTCCGGCCCGGCTTCCTCGCTGGGCCGGAGGGGTCCCGCGGTCTCGTGACCAGGCCCGTGAGGCGGCCGACCGGTTCGGAGCCGCCGACAGCACCGCCGGGCTCATCGTGCCCGACGTGCGTTAGCCGAGGCCTCCCAACGCGAGAAGGAGCGCCTGGGCGAGCAGGATCTTGGTGATCATCGCGACGGGGTAGACCATCGCGTACCCGACGTTCGGCGCCTCGTCTCCCGAGTCCTCGAGCGCGTAGCCGAGCACCGCGGGCTGGGTCTGCTGCGCCGA
>JAEWEI010000110.1 GCA_023389545.1 Actinomycetes bacterium
GGGGCGACCGCCTGTGTCATGTCGAGCCATGCGGGCGCCGTCTGCAGCCACACGACGGCCGACGCCGCCACCGACCACACGGTGGGAAGCAGGTAGTAGGCGGCGATGGCCGCCGGGGTGCTCTGCAGCACCAGGCCGAACCCGACCCCCTGCGCGACGACGAGGACTTGCATGAGGGAGAAGCTGCCCAGCATGACCCAGTCGAGTGCCCACGAGCCGTCCCCATGACGCAGCACGATGCCTGCGGCGTTAGCAGCGGCCCCTGTGACAACCGCGGCCGCGAAGCTCGCGAGGCCCAGCGCGAGCGCCGCGAGCAGTTTCGCCAGCACGACCCGACCCCGGCGGGGCTCGAGCACGAAGGTGACCAGGCCTGTGCGCTGGGACCATTCCCCTGTGGCCGCCAAGATGCCGATCACGGGCAGCAGCAGCATCTGCGGCATCGTGGCCATGACCGTCAGGTCCACGAACCGCAGGTCCGAGAGTGGCAGGTTCATCACCGTCGGAGCCATGAACAGGACGGTCGAGCCCATGATCGCGATGAGCATCCACAGTCCAGCACGCGTGTCGACCAGCTTGCGGAGCTCGGCGTGCAGCGTCCGGCCGAACGGCACGTCCGGCGGCCCGTCGAGGGGGCTCAGACCATGGGCTAGCGGGGATCGGCGCCGCGTCACGGTGCTGCTCATGCCGCCACCTCGTCGCGCGCGCTGTCGGCGGTGAGGTCGAGGAACAGTTGCTCGAGCCCGGTGCGCTCCGTGGGCGCCAGCCCTGTGACCACCACACCGAGCGACTGCGCGACGCTCCCGACCTGGTCGGGGGACGCGGTCGTCGCGAGCCCTCCGCTGCGGTGGGGGGCCACCTCCAGGCCAGCCCTTCGCAGCCCTGTGGCGAGCGCCACGTCGTCGCTGCTCGTCACGATCGAGCCCGTCGCCACGAGCAGCTGCTCCTTGGTCCCTTGCGCCACGACGCGTCCACGACTGACGACGACGAGGTCATCGGCAACGGCCTCCATCTCGTGCAGCAGGTGCGAGGAGAGCAGGACGGTCCCGCCGTCCGACGCGAATTGCCGGAGCATCGAGCGCATCCACCGGATGCCGCCTGGGTCGAGACCATTCACCGGCTCGTCGAGCACGAGGGCCCGGGGATCGCCGAGCAAGGCGTTCGCGATGCCGAGCCGTTGGCGCATCCCGAGGGAGTAGTCGCGGACCCGCCGACGCCCCTCCTTCGCGGTCAGGCCGACGATGTCGAGCATCTCGTCGACCCGCAGCGCAGGCATGCCGGTGACGATGGCGCTGAGCCGCAGCGCCTCCCGTCCGGTGCGGCCGCCGTGCTGGGCCGAGGCGTCGAGCAGCACGCCGACCTGACGCCCGGGGTTGGGTAGCGCGGTGCAGGGCCTGCCGAACAGCCTGACGGCGCCCGAGGTGGGCGCCGTCAGGCCGCACACCATCCGCATCGCTGTCGACTTCCCGGCGCCGTTCGGCCCGAGGAACCCGGTGATGCGCCCCGGCCGGACGGTGAAGGACACGTCGTCGACGGCCGTCACCTCGCCATACCTCTTGGTCAGTCTCTCCACGGTGATCATGACGGCCACATTCCCGTGGCTGTGCCGACCGCGGCATCGGCCGCAGGGAGCGCGCCGGTGCGACTTCGGTAGGGGGTCGGACCGTCACGCCGCACCTTGGGGCGGTACCCGCGGCGACCGCGTCCACCTACGGTTCACCCATGTCCACCGTGCCGCCACCTCCACCTCCACCTGCGCCGCTGCGCAGGTGGGGCAGCGTGTGGCGTTACGTGGCGGCGGTCGCCCTGGGGTTCGTGCTGCTCGCGGCTGTCAGCGACGCGGCGCCGGCATCCGCGGAGGCGCTGGTCGGCCTCGACATCGGGCTCGGCGTCGTCGCCCTCGCCGTGATCCTGCCGCGCCGCCGGAGGTTCCCGCTGGCCACCGCCCTGACGCTCGCGATGGTCTCGGCGGTGTCGGCGTTCAGCCTCGGTGCGCTCGCGCTCGCGGTCGTGTCGCTCGCCACCCGGCAGCGGTGGCGCGAGATCGCCTGGGTGGGCGCGTTGTGCGTCGGGGCCCGGCCCGTGCACGAGCTCGTGGTCGGCGGGCCGCCGGACGCCTGGCGGATCCCCGCGCTGGTCGCGGTCGTGGGCTACGGCGGGTGCGTTGCGGTCGGGCTGTACGTGGGTGGCCGACGCGACCTCCTGGCGAGCCTGCAGGCACGCGCCCAGACGGCCGAGCGTGAGCAGGTGGCCCGCCTCGAGCAGGCCCGGACCGCAGAGCGGGCCGCGATCGCCCGGGAGATGCACGACGTCCTGGCGCACCGCATCTCGCTGGTCGCCATGCACGCCGGCGGGCTCGCGTTCCGCACCGACCTGTCGCGTGAGGAGACGACGGCGACTGCGACGATCATCCGCGACAACGCGCACCTGGCCCTGACCGAGCTGCGCGAGGTGCTCGGGGTGCTGCGCGCCGACGGCCCGGCCGGTGACCCGGACCGCCCGCAGCCCACCCTCGCGGCGCTGGCCGAGCTGCTCGACGAGGCCCGCGCCGCGGGGAGCGACGTGACGTGCGACGTGGCGCCTGCGGTCGCCGAACATCTCAACACGCTGCCCACGACGACGAGCCGCCACGCCTACCGGATCCTCCAGGAGGTGCTCACCAACGCGCGCAAGCACGCCCCGGGCACTCCCATCCGGCTGTGCGTGGCGGGCAGGGCCGGGGATCGGGTCACGCTCACGGCGCACAACCCGGCCCTCGCCCACAGCGGTGCGGGCCTGCCCGGGTCGGGCGTCGGGCTCACAGGGCTGGTCGAACGTGCCCAGCTCGCGGGTGGCGAGCTGACGCACGGGGTGGACCGTGCCGGTGCGTTCGCCGTGAGAGCGTGGCTGCCGTGGCCCACCTGACACCTGGCGCGAGCGCCCTCCCGACCGGCCCAGTGCGCGCCGGAGGCCCGGTCAGGCTCGTCCTCGTCGACGACGACCCGCTGGTCCGGGCGGGGCTGCGGCTCATCCTGGGCGGTGACCCCGGGATCGAGATCGTGGGCGAGGCCGCCGATGGGCACGGCGCCGTGTCGGTGGTGCGCGAACGGCGCCCGGACGTCGTGCTCATGGACATCCGGATGCCGCGCCTCGACGGGCTCGCCGCGACCGAGCAGGTCCTGGCCATCCAGCCGGCCTGCACGTGATCGTGCTGACCACGTTCGACGCCGACGAGATGGTGCTGCGGGCCCTGCGGGCTGGTGCGAGCGGCTTCCTGCTCAAGGACACACCACCCGAGCAGATCGTCGCGGCGGTGCGCGCGGTCGCGGTCGGGCGGCCCATGCTCTCGCCGAGCATCGCGGCCCAGCTCATCGCGCGGGTCGCCTCCGATCCGTCGCGTGAGCGCACCCAGCAGGCGAAGGCCCGGCTGGACCGCCTGACGGAGCGTGAGCGTGAGGTCGCGCTCGCCATCGGCCAGGGCCTGTCCAACGCGGAGATCGCACAACTGCTCCACATGAGCATCCCGACCGTGAAGTCCCACGTCGGGCGCCTGTTCACCAAGCTCGACCTCGACAACCGCGTCCAGATCGCCCTGTGCGCCCACGACGCAGGCCTCGTCGCCCCGGCGTGACGTCGGCGGGAAGGGTGTCGTCGCCGACGAGCGGCGATCGGGTGAGAGAAACGCCCATCCGGGTGTCAATCACCCGATACCTCCGCGCCGCGCTGTCGGGTATGCGAAGTTCATCCGATCCGGCGCGTGGGCGACCAGTGGGTGCGGGACGTCCGCGCCACCCCGCGCCGAACGGGGAGCGCGATGCGGGCACGTTCGGTGCTGTTCAGCCTGGTCGCGGTCATCGGCATCGCGGCGATGGCGCCCGCCTCGGTGCGCTCGGCGCCGGCGGCGCTCCTCGGCCCGGCGTATGACGCGTCGACGGCCGCGAGCGTGCGGAACCTCGTGGTGGCGATGCACTCGGCACTGCTGTTCGACGACGAGGCGCCGGTGGCGACAGCGGAGGACCTCGCCGAGTGGGGCTGGACGCCGGGGGAGCACCTGGCGGTGCAAATCTGGGTCGCCGGGGACGACTTCCGGGTCGAGGCCCAGGATGTGCGGCCCGGCGCCAGTCGCTTCGCGTACTCGTCGGCCACGTCTATGAGCTTTGAGGTGGCCGGCATCGGAGCGGTGGCGCGGGTGGATGGCTCCCGATCCGGCCTGCGTCCCGATGCCCCGGGCGTCATCCTCACCCGGGTCGCGGCGCTGCCCCCGGCTCCCTCGGCCTGACTCGCCACCTCATGCCGGCCGCCGCCAGGCTGAGCCGCCGCCCGGGCCGATGTCAGCGCACGATGCGGTGCAGCTCGACGTCGCGCAGGCCGCCTGACGCGATGGTCGCCGTCATGTACGTGCAGTGCGGCTGCCGCCGGCGGTCGGTCGGCGAGCCCGGGTTGAGCAGGCGCATGCCGCCGGGTGTGACCGTGTCCCACGGGATGTGGCTGTGCCCGAACACCAGGCAGTCGACGTCCGGGTGCGCCACGTCGGCGCGCTGCTCCCGACCGGTGGCGGGGCCCGTCTCGTGGACCACGGCGAGCCGCACCCCGTCGAGCTCGATGCGGCCGACCAGCGGCAGCCGCTCCCGCAGCGCCTCGCGGTCGTTGTTGCCGTAGCAGGCGACCAGGCGCCGGGCCCGCTGCTCTAGCGCGTCGAGCAGGCTGACGTCGACCCAGTCGCCGGCGTGGACCACGACGTCGGCGGAGTCGACGGCAGCCCAGACCTCGTCGGGCAGATCCCGCGCGCGCTTCGGGACGTGGGTGTCGGCGAGCAGCAGGAGCCGGACGGGCGCAGGCGTCATGTCCCTGTCCTACCGCACGTCACCCGGCGCTCGTCCCGCGAGTCCGGGGGTTCGCTGCTTACCATCCCCTCTGTGATGAGCCGATGAGGATCCAGCGCGCCCTGGCCCGCGCCTTCTGGTCAGTCAGCCGCTGGCGGCTGCGCAAGGCGCAGCTCCCCGACGACGGTGTCGGCATCCTGATCGGGGCCCCGCACACCTCCAACTGGGACTTCATCCTGATGCTGGCGATCGCGTGGGCACACGGGCTGAAGGTCCGCTACCTGGGCAAGCACTCGCTGTTCGCCCCGCCGTTCGGCTGGGTGATGCGGGCCCTGGGCGGCATTCCCGTGGACCGCCGCAACCCGCAGGGGCTGGTGGACGACCTGATCGGCCGGGTGCGCGCCGGGGAGCTCTTCTACCTGGTCATCACGCCTGAGGGGACCCGCAGCAAGGGCGAGTACTGGAAGTCGGGCTTCTACCGGGTCGCCTATGAGACCGGGCTGCCTGTCACCTTGGGCTTCGTGGACCGCACCACCATGACGGCGGGCCTGGGCGAGACGCTGCGCCTCACCGGCGATGTCGCCGCGGACATGGACCGGGTGCGCGCGTTCTACGCGGACAAGGCCGGTTTCGACCCGGCCCGTCGCACGGAGCCCCGCCTGCGAGACGAGTCCAGCATGCCGACGTCGGACTGATCTACGCTCCGGCTGGGACCTCCCCGCACCACCGCACGATTCCCCCCGCACGATCAGAAGGACGGGACAGCAATGGCGCTCACCGACATCCCCGGCACCCCTGCCTCGACGACCGGGGCCTCGACGACGGCCCCGTCGATCGAGCCGCTCGGCACCGTGATCCCCTCCACCGTGCCGACGCACTGGTACAACCTCAACGCCGACCTGCCGGAGCCGGCGCCCCCGCACCTGCACCCGGGCACACGCGAGCCACTCACGCCCGACGACTTGGCGCCGCTCTTCCCGATGGCGCTCATCGCGCAGGAGGTCAGCACCGAGCGGTACATCGAGATCCCGCAGGCCGTGCGGGAGATCTACGCGATGTGGCGCCCGTCGCCGCTGATCCGGGCCTCGCGGCTTGAGCGGGCCATCGGCACGAAGGCCCGGATCTACTACAAGTACGAGGGTGTGAGCCCGGTCGGCTCGCACAAGCCGAACACGGCCGTCGCGCAGGCGTACTACAACGCCGCCGAGGGCATCACCCGGCTCACCACCGAGACGGGCGCTGGGCAGTGGGGCGCGTCGCTGTCGATGGCCGCCGCGCTGCTGGGGCTGACCTGCGAGGTGTGGCAGGTGCGCGCGTCCTACGACGCGAAGCCGTACCGCCGCATCCAGATGGAGACGTACGGCAGCGTGTGCCACCCGTCGCCGTCGGACCTCACGGAGGCCGGGCGGGCGATCCTCGCGGAGATGCCCGACACCACGGGCTCGCTCGGCATGGCGATCAGCGAGGCCGTCGAGGCCGCGGTGAAGGACCCGGGCGCCCACTACGCGCTGGGCAGCGTGCTCAACCACGTGATGCTGCACCAGAGCGTCATCGGGCAGGAGGTGCTGGTCCAGCTCGCCGAGGCGGGCGAGGCGCAGGCCGACACGGTGTTCGGCTGCGCGGGCGGCGGCTCGAACCTGGCGGGGCTGACGTTCCCGCTCATCGGGCAGAACCTGCGCCAGGGGACCACCACGCGCGCGGTGGCCTGTGAGCCGGCGGCCTGCCCGTCGCTCACGCAGGGCGAGTACCGCTACGACTTCGGCGACGTCGCGGGCCTGACGCCGCTGCTCAAGATGCACACGCTCGGCAAGGACTTCGTGCCGCCGTCGATCCACGCGGGCGGCCTGCGCTACCACGGCATGGCGCCGATGGTCTCGCACGCCGTGAACCTGGGGCTCATGGAGGCCGTCGCCGTCGAGCAGGACGACGCGTTCGCCGCGGGCATCGAGTTCGCCCGCGCCGAGGGCATCGTCCCCGCGCCCGAGTCGAC
>JAEWEI010000146.1 GCA_023389545.1 Actinomycetes bacterium
GCCTGGTGATGGTCGCGACCATCGCGTTCGGCATGGGCATCGACAAGCCCGACGTGCGGTTCGTGGCCCACCTCGACCTGCCGAAGTCCGTCGAGGGCTACTACCAGGAGACGGGCCGCGCCGGACGTGACGGGCTGCCCGCCACCGCGTGGCTCGCCTACGGCCTGCAAGACGTGGTGCAGCAGCGCCGCATGATCGACACCTCCGAGGGCGACGCCGCGCACCGCCGCCGCCTCAGCCAGCACCTGGACGCGATGCTCGCGCTCTGCGAGACAGTGGAGTGCCGGCGCGTACAGCTCTTGGCGTACTTCGGCCAGGCCAGCGAGCCGTGCGGCAACTGCGACACCTGCCTGGCGCCGCCGGAGGGCTGGGACGGCACCCGCGCCGCCCAGATGATCCTGTCCGCCGTGTTCCGGCTGGACCGCGAGCGCCGGCAGCGGTTCGGCGCCGGGCACGTCATCGACATCCTGCTCGGCAAGCAGAGCCCGCGCACCGCCCAGCACGGCCACGACCAGCTGAGCGTGTTCGGCGTCGGCGCCGAGCTCTCGGAGGCCGAGTGGCGCGGTGTGGTGCGCCAGCTCCTGGCCCAGGGCCTGCTCGGGGTCACGAGCGACGGCTACGGCACCCTGGTGCTCACCGAGGCCAGTGCCGAGGTGCTGGGCGGCCAGCGCCAGGTGCGCCTGCGCCGGGAGACCGCACGTGCCAAGGCCCCCCGGCAGAACTCCCGCCGGGGCAAGTCCGCCGCCACCGCGGACCTGGCCCCCGAGAACGTCGAGACCTTCGAGAAGTTGCGCGCCTGGCGTGCGGGCGCCGCGAAGGAGGCCGGGGTCCCCGCGTACGTGATCTTCCACGACGCGACGCTCCGCGAGATCGCCACCCGCCGCCCGGCCACGACCGCGGAGCTGGGCGCCATCTCCGGCGTGGGCGCCGCGAAGCTCGACAAGTACGGCGAGCAGGTCATCGCGACACTCGGCGCCGACGCCTGACCTGCCCGCCGCCACCCGGGCTCACCAGGTGCTGTCGCCGCGCATCACCACGTCCGTGCCACCGTCGATGAAGATGACCTGGCCGCACAGGTGCGTGTTCTCCGGGCTGACCAGCCAGGCGAACAGCGACGCCGCGGCCTCCGCGGGCATGTAGCCGTTGAGCGGCATGGGCACGAACGACGAGACCGACTCGCGGCCCTGCTCCGTGCCGAGCATCTCGGCGGTCATGGCGGTGAGGACGACCCCGGGGGCGATCGCGTTGAGCGGGATGCCGGCGCCGGCCCACTCGGCCGTCGGGGCGTTGCGGCGCAGCCAGCGGCTGAGCGCGTTCTTGCTGCTCGGGTAGATGAAGTGCTGCGGGCCGCCCTCGACGAGCTCGATGGCGCGCGCCATCGCCGTGGCCTCATCACCGGCGAGAGCGGCCTCGACGAGCTGCTCGTCGGGCTGGCGCAGGCTCGCCATCGAGCTGGTCGTCACGGCGCGCGGCGCCGGCGAGCCGGCGAGGAACGGGCGCAGCCCCTCCAGGGTGGCCACGGCGCCGAAGTAATTGACGGCCATGGTCAGCGGGATCTCGTGCGAGAGGCCGGCGTTGGCCACGATCCCGTCGATCCGGCCGCCGGTCAGGTCGCCCACGCCCTCGACGAGCGCGGCGCGGCCGGAGGGTGTGCTGAGGTCGACCTGGACGTCGGCGTCACGGAGATCCACTCCGATCACCTTGTCGCCGCGGGACTCGAGAAGGGCCTTGGTGGCCTGCCCGATCCCCGAGGCTGATCCTGTGACGACGATGGTGCGCATGCTGACTCCTGCCCTACCGGCTATGAGAATGCCCGGCATTCACCGGGGATGGCGACGCTACGCCGCGCACCCGGGAGCCTCGAACCCGCCCGCTCCCGCGCTCAGCCGCGGCCCGGGCGCGCAGAACCGCCGCCTGACCTCAAGGTCAGGCGCCTGACCTGCGCTTTCGCCGGGATCAGCCCGGCGTGACGGCGTCGGCGGCGGCGAGCACCGAGCGCAGCACCGTGAGGTACGTCTCCCTCGCCTCCCGGCGGACGCTGCGGCCGGCCCCCGGCACCTGGACGCAGGTGAGCTGGGCGCCCAGCAGGGACTCCGCACGCGCCAGGTCCTCGGGCTCCACCAGCGAGCCGAGCCGCGGCTCCCCGGCCAGCACCGTCACCGGAACCCGGATCGAGCCGAGCGCTCCCACCCAGTCCCGGCCGTACCACTTCTGTGCGCGTGCGGCGAGCTTCTGGTCCACGCGCTGCTTGGCGTGCACCCAGGGCAGCAACTCGTCCTCGGGCCACGTGGGGTGCTCGGCGCGGGCGCGCTCGAGCAGGGCCGCCTCGTCGGCGCCCGCGAAGGACTCCAGGTAGGACGGCAGGAACGCGGGGACGCCGTCGGGGGTCGTGGCCTCGACGCGCCAGGCCGGGTCCTCGAGCACGAGCGCGACGAGCAGGCTCGGCTCGGAGAGCGCGACCTCCTCGGCGATGAGCGCGCCGAGGCCGTGGCCCACCACCACCACGGGTCGGCGGACCACCTCGCGCAGCACCGCGATCACGTCGGAGGCGAGGGCCCCCACGGTGAACGGCGCTGGCGACAGCGGGGTGTTGCCGTGCCCGCGGGCGTCGAGGGTGACGACCAGCCGGTCGGCGGCCAGCGGGTCGAGCAGCGGGGCGAACACCTCGCTGGAGTCGGTGACGCTGTGCAGCAGCAGCACAGGCGTGGTCGGCTGCCCATGGGAGCCGTACGTGGACCAGGAGATGTCCCCCAGGCGGCCGTAGGCGGTGGTCGGCCCGCGGTTCATCGCGCGGTCCCGTCCACCGCGAAGGGCTCGATGGCGGCGAGCTCCGCGTCGGTGAGTGGCGGCGCCTGCAGCGCCGCGATGTTGTCCTCGAGCTGGGCCACCGAGCTCGCGCCGATCAGCGCGGACGTGACCCGCTGGTCCCGCAGCACCCACGACAGCGCGAGCTGGGCCAGCGTCTGGCCCCGGCCGCGGGCGACGTCGTCGAGCGCGCGGGCCCGGGCGAGGTAGGTCGCGTCGATCCGCTCGGGCTTGAGGAAACGGCCCTGTGCGGCGCGTGAGCCGCTGGGCACCTCGCCGCTGAGGTAGCGGCCGGTCAGCAGGCCCTGGGCCAGCGGGGAGAACACGATCATGCCGATGCCGAGCTCGCCCACCACGTCGAGCAGCGTCTCGCCGTCGCCGCCCTCGGGCTGCTCGACGTGCCGGTTGAACATCGAGTAGCTGGGCTGGTGGATGAGCAGCGGCGTGCCCAGCCCGGCGAGCACCCGCTGGGCCTCGCGGGTCTGCGACGGGCTGTAGTTGGAGATCCCGGCGTACAGGGCCTTGCCGCTGGTGACGGCGGTGTGCAGGGCGCCCATCGTCTCCTCGATCGGCGTCGTGGGATCAGGCCGGTGGGAGTAGAAGACGTCCACGTAGTCGAGCCCGAGCCGGGCCAGGGACTGGTCGAGCGACGCCAGCAGGTACTTGCGGGAGCCGCCGTCGCCGTAGGGCCCGGGCCACATGTCGTAGCCGGCCTTGGTGGAGATGACCAGCTCGTCGCGGTAGGGCCGCAGATCCCGGTCGAGGTGGAGGCCGAAGTTCTGCTCGGCGGAGCCGTAGGGCGGGCCGTAGTTGTTCGCGAGGTCGAAGTGCGTGATGCCGAGGTCGAAGGCGCGCAGCAGCACATCACGCTGCGTCTCCAGAGGCGTCCCGTCCCCGAAGTTGTGCCACAGGCCGAGCGACAGCGCGGGCAGGTCGAGGCCGCTGCGACCGGCCCGCCGGTAGGCCATCGAGTCGTAGCGCTCGTCGGCGGCGCGGTACGGGGACTGCGTGGGCATCGTGATCCTCTCGGGTGCGCGACCGCAGCTCTGCGGGCTTCCACCTTACGGCTGGCGGAGGGCCGCCCAGTGCGGGTGCGAGGATCTGGGGGTGACGCACCTGGCATTCTTCGAGCCCCGCATCGCGGGCAACACCGGCAGCGCGATCCGGCTGGTCGCGGCGACGGGGGCCACCCTGCACCTGATCGAGCCGTTGGGCTTCGACCTCTCCGAGCCCAAGCTGCGCCGGGCGGGCCTGGACTATCACGACCTGGCGAACGTGGTGGTGCATCCCGATCTGGAGGCGTTCCTGGCGGCGGCGCCCCAGTCGCGCGTCTTCGCGTTCACGACCCATGCCACCTCGCGGCACACCGATGTGGAGTACCGGGCGGACGACGTCCTGCTGTTCGGGCCGGAGCCGACGGGCCTGCCCCCCGAGGTGCTCGCGCATCCGCGCATCACCGGGCAGGTGCGGATCCCGATGCTCGCGGGGCGCCGGTCGTTGAACCTGGCGAATGCCGCGTCCATCGCGGCGTACGAGGCGTGGCGGCAGCGGGACTTCGACGGGGTGCGCTGAACCTTCCAGACTCAGCGTGACGCAGGTCTCACGACATCAACAAGTTGCCCCCGGCGACAGTTGCCTTCTACAAGCATCGGTGTTAAGTTGCCTCCTGCAACAATCTGAGAGGCGCTTGACCGACTGATGCCCGACCCCCGCCCCACCGAGCCGCCCCACCGTCCCCTGGTCACCGCGATCGAGCGACTCGCCCGCGCCCAGCGCGAGTTCGGCGCCCAGCTCGCACGGGAGACGGGACTACACCGGGCCGCGCTGTCAGTCGTCCGGATCCTCGAACGGCACGGCGAGCTGCCCATCGGGGAGATCGCCTGCCACCTGCGCGTGGACCTGTCCGTCGCCAGCCGGCACGTCACCGCGCTGGTCAGCGACGGTCTGGCCGAGCGTTCCACCCCCTGCACGCCCGGCCTCGACCGCAGGCTCCGCACCGTGCGACTCACACCGGCGGGCCACGCGACAGCGGTGGCCAGCGCCCAAGCGGTCGACAAGCACGCCGCCGACGCGTTCGCCGACTGGACGCCCGACGAGCTCGCCTCCGCAGCCGCGCAGATCAACCGCCTGACGGCCGCCGTCGCCGCCACGCACCACGAGGGCGCCCGCGCGCCACACCACCCGTCCCACGACAGAACCGAGAGCACCCACTGATGACCTCACAGCCCTCCACGGCGCCCGAGACGACTGCCCTCCCACAACCCGGCGCCGCGCCCGCGATGACACCGCGCCAGGTCCTCGAGGCGCTGTCCGGGATCCTCCTGGGCATGTTCGTCTCGGTGCTCGCCACCAGCGTCGTCTCCACGTCGCTGCCCCGCGTCATCAGCGACCTGAACGGCTCGCAGTCGTCCTACACCTGGGTCGTCACCGCCACCCTGCTCACCACCACCATCACCACGCCCATCTGGGGCAAGCTCGCCGACCTGGTCGACCGCAAGATGCTGATCCAGCTCGCGCTGGCCATCTCCGTGCTGTCCTCCGCAGTGGCCGGGCTCTCGCAGAGCACCGGCATGCTCATCACGATGCGCGCGTTCCAGGGTATCGGCGCCGGCGGCCTCACCGCACTGGGGACCGTGCTGATCGCCGACATCATCTCCCCGCGTGAGCGCGGCAAGTACATGGGCCTGATGGGCGGGATCATGGGCCTGGGCATGGTCGGCGGCCCGCTCCTCGGCGGCGTCATCACGGACGGCCCCGGCTGGCGCTGGAACTTCTTCATCGGCCTGCCGTTCGCCATCGCCGCGATCATCGTGCTGCAGCGCACGCTCAAGCTCCCGCCGATGCGCCGGCGCAAGCTGAACATCGACTACGCGGGCGCCACCCTGCTGTCCATCGGCATCGGCGGCCTGCTGCTGTGGGTCACCTTCGCCGGCGACAAGTTCGACTGGATGTCCTGGCAGACCGCCGTCTTCGTGGTCGGGTCCATCCTGGCGCTGGCCCTCGCGGTGTGGGTCGAGTCCCGCGCCGCCGAGCCGATCATCCCGCTGCACCTGTTCCGCAACCGCACCCTCGTCCTCGCCGTCGTCGCCTCGATCGCGGTGGGCATCGCGATGTTCGGCACCTCGGTGTTCCTCAGCCAGTACATGCAGGTGGCCCGTGGCATGTCCGCCACCGCGTCCGGCCTCATCACCATCCCGCAGATCTTCGGCCTGTTCCTCGCCTCCACGATCAGCGGCCGCATCATCAGCGTCACCGGCAAGTACAAGCGGTACATGATCGCTGGCGCGGTGCTGCTCTCCACCGGCATGGCGCTGATGGGCACCATCCGGTACGACACCGACTTCGTGCTCGTGTGCCTGTACATGTTCGTGCTCGGCTCCGGCCTGGGCATGCTCATGCAGAACCTGGTGCTCGCAGCCCAGAACACCCTCGACATCAACGAGATCGGCTCCGGCACGTCCACTGTCGCGTTCTTCCGGACGCTCGGCGGCGCGATGGGCGTCTCCGTCCTGGGCGCCGTGCTCGGGGACAAGATCACCTCGCTGCTGACCGAGGGCCTGGCAGCCATCGGCGTCGACGTCGCGGCGCTGGGCGGCAGCACGTCGTCCATCCCGAACGTGGCCACGATCCCCGAGCCCATCAAGTCGGTGGTCGAGTCCTCCTACGGCGAGGGCGTCGCCTTCCTGTTCATGCTCGCCGTGCCGTTGGCCGTCGTCGCCCTCATCGCGGTCTGCTTCCTCAAGGAGGTCCCGCTGGGCGAGCGCTCCGGCATGGAGGTGCGCCTCGCCGAGGCGGCCGACGCCGAGCTGGCCGCGGGTGGGGAGCTCTCCACCGTGGCCGCTGTCGGCGGCGCGCCCGCCCCGGCGCCCGCACCCGATCAGCGGGCCTGAGCGGGCCTCCGAGCTCGATCCGAGGGCGTCTGCCAGCCGGGCAGGCGCCCTCGGCGGCTTCCGGACAGGCGAGGATGTGTGCCGTGGACACCGACAACGTGCAACGGGTGGAGCGGGAGCTGGCCCTGTTGCTGCGCCGCGCGAACGCGGCGGCGCCGCGGATCGCCCAGCGCGTGCACCCCGACCTGGAGCCAGCCGCCTATCCGATCCTCGCGCGCATCGCGCAGGTGCCCGGGGTGCGGGCCAGCGAGCTCGCCGAGCACATCGGGGTAGGCCGAGGCACGATGTCACGCCAGCTCGCCCGGCTCGCCGAGCTCGGCCTGATCGAGCGGAGCACCGACCCGGACGACTCACGCGGCCAGCTCATCCAGCTCACCGACGCGGGCGCCGAGCGGCTCGCGCGGGCGCGGGTGGCGCGGCGGGACTTCTTCGAGCATGCGCTGCGGGACTGGTCCGGCCCCGACCTCGACCACCTCGCCGAGCAGCTCGCCCGGCTGAACAGCAGCCTGGACGAGGCCCGACGCGGTCGGGACGAGAACGGCCCGGCGCGCCGAGCCCAGGCGTAGCCGGCGCCGGGCCCGCGGTCAGCGCGACCAGGTGGTGCGCTGCCGGGCGATCGCGGCGATGGCGTCCACCCGCGGCGGCTCGATCCGCTCCAGCAGGTTGAGGAACGCGCCCGGCAGGTCGCTGCGGGCCATCACCAGCACATCGTCCGGGCGCTGGCCCGGCGCCATGTCGATGATGCCCTGGAGCACCAGCACGGCCCGCACCGTGAGCTGCGAGCCCACGGCCGCACGGAGCAGGGCCTGGACCCGCGCCGCCTCGAGCCGCGCGTCGCGCTGGTACGCCACCGGCTCGCCCGCCACTGTCATGGTCCGCCGGCGCACCTCGATGCGCTCGCCCGGGTGGGCGCGCTCAGCCACCGTGAAGATGCCGCCGGGGCCGATCAGCAGGTGGTCCACCACCGTGCCCTGGCGGCCTAGCGGGACGCCGTGCACCACATGCCACCCTGCGGTGGCCAGGGTGTCGAGCCGGGTGCGGACCGAGCTGGCGCGCGTGCGCACTCCGGGCTCGTAGACGTCGCCGTCGAGCCGGCGCAGATCGTCCAGGTCCTCCAGCGCGCCCTCGAGCTCGTATGGCAGGACCAGCTCGGTGACGTCTGAGCGCAGGTACGCCTGCGCTGCGCGGCGCACGCCCTCCTCGAGGACGGGCTCGTCGACGATCACCTCGCCGGACTGCAGGTCGACGCATCCGACCCGCGCGCCGGACTCGGCCGTGACGTACAGCCGGTCGGCGCCATAGCGCCGCCATCGCCGCACGATCAGGGCCTCGTTCACCCGATCATTATCGGCACGCCCAGGCCCGGACTGAACCAACTCGGCCGGTCAGGCGCCGTGGGAGGAGCGTCCACCGGCGTGTCCCGCCCCGGCACGCCGGAGGACGCCGAGACGGCACCCGCCGAACTGGACACACCGCTGTGCACCACGCTGTGCACGAGGCCGTGCACGACCTCCCGCCGGCGGGGCTCAGCCCGCGGCGCCAGCCGCCGGCTCGAAGGTCAGGCTCACGGAGTTCATGCAG
>JAEWEI010000166.1 GCA_023389545.1 Actinomycetes bacterium
GGGCTGGACCGCGACGTCGTGCGCCTCACCGACGAGCAGGCCGACCAGTTGGCGGCACTGGGCGCCGAGGCCGCCGCCGTGGCCCGCGGCCGCGAGGGCGTCTGGGTCGAGACGAAACCGACTGCCGTGGTGGTCCACACCCGGCTGGCCGACCCGGAGGTCGCGCAGACCGCCGAGCAGGAGTCCCTCGCCCTCGGCGAGCGTCTGGGCACCGGGGTCATCCACGGCAAGGCGGTGGTCGAGCTCACCGTGCTGCACGCCAGCAAGGGCGAGGCGCTGACCGCGCTCCGCGAGGAGATCGGGGCGCCCGTCGTGATCTACGCGGGTGACGACGTGACGGACGAGCGGGCCTTCGCCGCGCTGGGGCCGGCCGACGTGACCATCAAGGTGGGGCCCGGCGACACTGGCGCGCAGTACCGGATCGACACCCCCGAGGGCGTCGTGGCGGCTCTCGCACGGTTCCGCGACGAGCTGAGGCCGCCCGCCCACTGAGCGGCGGCTGAGGCTCGGCGCGAATCCGCTCTCCGGTTCCGCCACGCGGGCCGCCGCCCGTGGGTAGCGTGCCGAGATGACCAGGCCGCGGCAGATGCTGCCCGTGGCCCTCGATGAGGACGGAGGGCTGTCTTCTTCGCCGAGCTCAGACCCGCCCCGCGTCGCCGCAGACGACCCGACGTCGCGCCGCCGCCTGCTGCGCTGGTGGCCGGTGGCGGCTGTCGCGGCTGTCGCCCTGATGGGCGGCCAGGCGGTGCTCGACCAGCGCGAGCGCGCCGCGCTGGACCGCCTCCGCAACCTGCCCGGCGTGCTGCTCCCCCTCGATGCGTCGATGCGCGAGCTGTGGCGCACCGACGACCTGAGCGGCATCCCCAGCGCGGGCGTCGGATCGGACTTCGCGATCGGGGCCATGCGGCCCGACGGTTCCCAGGTGGTGCGCCTCGTCGACGGGCCCACCGGCGGGGTGCGGTGGGAGCTGCCCGTCACCGGCGCGGAGACCGCACTCCCCGAAGAACGCTCCTGGAACGGCCCCTACTGCGCCTCGGCCACAGACGGCCTGCTGGCATGCCGGGTGGCCGACCAATACGAGGTGGGCAGTGACGCGACATCGCTGCTTCAGCCGACGGAGCCCGACACGCCTGTCCCCACCAGGTCACGGCTGGTGGTGATCGACTCCAGCGCGCGACGGGTCGTCGCAGAGCACCCGACGTCGTTCCGGGAACCGGCCACGGTCACCAGCGATCTCTTCGTGGTCGGCGACGCGGCTCAGGACCAGAGCATCGTCCTCGAGGCCGCAGACCTGCGGACAGGCGAGGTGCGGTGGCGCCGGACTTTGGCCGCGGCCCCAGCAGAGGACGGCGAGGTCGACATCACGCCTGCGGCGCCGGATGCCAACGTCATGTCGACGTGGCTCTCGGCGCTCCCCGACGGCCGACTCCTCGTCCACCATCACCAAACCGACTGGGTCCTGTCATCGAGCGGGGACGTCCTCCAGGAAGTCGCCTCAACGCAGCAGGGGTCGGCGCTGCAGCACGTGCGGGGGTCGACCTTCCTCATCACGCCCTGGAATGGCGTCGGCAGAGCCTCCCTGCTCCTCCCGGACGGTTCGCGCACGCAGACAAGTGGGTGGCCGCTCGGGTTGTCCGTCGATGACGGCTCCGCGCCGGGGCAGTGTTTCCTCACCGACGGCGGGCTCTTGGTCGTGAACTGCGCCACCGGCGCACAGCTCTGGGATACCGAGGTCGCCCAGCCCAGTGGCGGCATCCTGCTCGACGGGATCCTGTACCTCTCATCCGGCGCGTGGGTCGTGGCGCTCGATACCCACCAGCATCGGACGCTGTGGACGTGGGAGCGCGAGGGCCGCGGCGTCGCCTGGGACGGCCTCTTCACCGACGGGCGAGACCTCTATGTTCTGGACTGGCGGGCGGATGCCGACGCTCCGGCCTTTGATCGCAACTCGACCGGCTCCTTCCGCGTCGTCACGCTCTCCACCGAGGACGGCTCCGAGTTATGGGCGGCGCCGCTCGACGTGCGCGCTCAGTCTGATGACGTCTGGGCGATGGCGCTCGCCGGGCGGCTCCTCGTCCGCGAGATGTCGGCTACCGGGACTATGCCGATCCGCGTCTTCGGCAGCGGATAGCCACGCCAGGCAGGTCATTTCCCCCATCGGGGATGTGGCAGGATGGGCGGCAGACCGCGGGCTTCAGCGTCGAACCGACGATGGCCGCCTTCGGACTGTGTCAGCGGCGACACTTCTGACACCTTTCACAACGGATCGTCCGGCATGTACCTGCCGGTGAAGGGAAATGACATGGCTACGGTCACGTTCGACAACGCCACCCGGGTCTACCCCGGCACGGAGCGTCCCGCGGTGGACGCCCTCAACCTCCACGTCGAAGACGGCGAGTTCCTCGTGCTCGTCGGCCCCTCCGGCTGCGGCAAGTCGACCTCGCTCCGCATGCTCGCGGGCCTCGAGGACGTCAACGGCGGGCGCATCCTCATCGGTGACCGCGACGTCACCGACGTGCAGCCCAAGGACCGCGACATCGCGATGGTCTTCCAGAACTACGCGCTGTACCCGCACATGACGGTCGCCGACAACATGGGCTTCGCGCTCAAGATCGCCGGCACGCCGAAGGCGGAGATCCGCGCCCGCGTCGAGGAGGCCGCCAAGATCCTCGACCTCACCGAGTACCTGGACCGCAAGCCGAAGGCCCTCTCGGGTGGCCAGCGTCAGCGTGTCGCGATGGGCCGCGCGATCGTGCGCCAGCCGCAGGTGTTCCTCATGGACGAGCCGCTGTCGAACCTCGACGCCAAGCTCCGTGTCCAGACCCGTACGCAGATCGCGTCGCTGCAGCGCCGCCTGGGCGTCACGACGGTCTACGTCACGCACGACCAGACCGAGGCCCTGACCATGGGCGACCGCATCGCGGTCCTCAAGGACGGCCTGCTCCAGCAGGTCGGCACGCCGCGCGACATGTACGACACCCCGAAGAACGTCTTCGTCGCCGGCTTCATCGGCTCCCCGGCCATGAACATCGGCACGTTCGCGGTGCTCGAGGGCTACGCCCAGGTCGGCCGCGCCCGCATCGCCGTCCCGCGCCAGGTCATCTCCGACCTCACGCCCGACGACAAGAACCAGATCACCATCGGCTTCCGCCCCGAGTCGCTCGACGTGGTGCCCGAGGGCACCCCGGACGCGATCCCGGTCGTCGTGAACCTCGTCGAGGAGCTCGGCTCCGACGCGTTCGTCTACGGCGCGCTGACCAACGAGTTCGGCGCCGCGGAGGCCGTGCACTCCGGCGCCGGCGACGCGCAGGTCATCGTGCGCGTCGACCCGCGTCAGGTGCCCGGCAAGGGCGAGACGATCTGGGTGCGCATCCGCACCGGCGAGCAGCACCTGTTCCACGCCGGCTCGGGCGAGCGCATCGCCGTCTGATCCACCACGCACCACACCTGAGGGCGGGTCCGGCTGCTGCCGGGCCCGCCCTCAGGCGTTCGCCCAGATGAACCTGTGCGCATCTCCCCAGCAGTCTCTGAGAGGATCGAGGCCATGAGTCCCCGCCCGCAGCGGTTGCAGATCACCGCGGCGTCCCCCGATCCGGCACTGCTCGACCTCCCGTGGCACATCCCGCTCGAGGACTGGCCCGCTGAGAACCTCGCCGCGCTCCCCCGCGGCATCTCGCGGCACATCGTGCGCTTCGCCCGCCTCTCCGGTCGCGTCATCGCGATCAAGGAGATCGGCGAGTCCGTGGCGTACCGCGAATACGAGCTGCTGCGCCAGCTCAACCGGCTCGATGTGCCGTGCGTCGAGCCGGTGGGGGTCATCACCGGCCGCACCACGCCTGAGGGCGAGCCGCTCGAGGCGGTGCTCATCACCAAGCACCTGCAGTTCTCGCTGCCGTACCGCGCGTTGTTCAGCCAGACGCTGCGCCCCGACACCGCCACGCGCCTCATCGACGCCCTCGCGGTGCTGCTCGTGCGGCTGCACCTCATCGGGTTCTACTGGGGTGACGTGTCGCTGTCGAACACCCTATTCCGCCGTGACGCCGAGACGTTCGCCGCGTACCTGGTCGACGCCGAGACGGGCGACCTGCACGACACGCTGACCGAGGGGCAGCGCGCCTACGACCTCGAGGTCGCGCGCGTGAACATCATCGGCGAGCTCATGGACCTGCAGGCCGGCGAGTTCCTGGAGGACGACGTCGACGCGATCGCCATCGGCGAGATGCTGGTCGAGAGGTACACCGAGCTGTGGACCACGCTCACGGACGCCGAGTCGTTCGGCCTGGACGACCGCTGGCGCGTGCAGGCGCGCATTGAGCGCCTCAACGACCTCGGGTTCGATGTGGGCGAGCTCGACATCACCACCGACGTGGGCGGCACCACCGTCAGCATCCAGCCCAAGGTCGTCGACGCCGGGCACCACTCACGGCGGTTGATGCGCCTGACCGGGCTCGACGTTCAGGAGAACCAGGCGCGCCGGCTGCTCAACGACCTCGACTCCTACCGCGCCGCCACGCACCGCCAGGGCGAGGACGAGTCGTTCGTCGCGCACGACTGGCTCACCGAGGTCTTCGAGCCGGCGGTGCGCGCCGTGCCCCGCGAGCTGCGGCTCAAGCTGGAGCCCGCGCAGGTCTTCCACGAGCTGCTGGACCACCGCTGGTTCCTGTCCCAGCAGCAGCGCCGGGACGTGCCGATGCCGGAGGCGACCCGCTCCTATGTGGAGAACATCTTGCCGGGGCGCCCGGACGAGCAGGCCATCCTGGGGGTCAGCGCCGCCGACCTGCGGGAGGAGACCGGCTCCCTCCCCGCCGTCGACGACACCCGCGCGTCGAACGACTGAACGCGACGGCGGGACGCACTGTCGGGCCGCTTCGCCACTCGACGACGCCTCGCCCTCACGCCACTGGACGGTGCGAGGGCGAGGCCGCCGAGCCGGTCTGGCTCAGCTCGTCTTGGGCAGGCCCGGCGGGTTGGTCTCCGGCTTCTCGATGGCCTCGTCCTGCAGCCCCCAGCGTTCGAGCACCTGGGTGTAGGCGCCGTCCTCGAAGACGTGCTCGAGCGCCGCGGTCACCGCAGGCGCCAGGTCGGTGCCCTTGAGGGTCGCCACGGCGATCTGCGCGGTGAGCGGCCAGCCGCCGTTGAGCGTGCCCGCGACCCGGAAGTCCTGCGGTGAGGACGCCGCCGTGAAGGCGAGCGACGCGTTGGGTCCGACATAGGCGTCGAGCCGCCCGGACTGGAGCGCGAGGAGCGCGTCGCTCAGGTTCTCGAAGTACTCCGGCTCGCCGCCGGCGATGGGATCGAGCCCCTTCGCGATGTTCTCCTCGTTCCACGCCAGCAGGATCTTCTCCTGGTTGGTGCCCGATCCGACGGCCACTTTGAGCCCGGCGATGTCGGCCGGCTCGGTGATCGACTCCACGTCCCCGTTCGCCCCGACGATCCAGCCGAGCTGGTCATTGCGGTAGGAGGAGAAGTCGTACAGCTCCTTGCGCTCCTCCGTGACTGTCACGTTGGAGATGACGGCGTCCACGTCCTGCGACTGGAGGGCCAGCGGCCAGTCCGCCCAGGCGCGCACCTCGAGCTGGAGCTCGAGGCCGAGCGCGTCGGCGACGATCTGGGCGATGTCCGTCTCATTGCCGATGGGCGTCTTCTCGTCGTCGGCGAGGAACGTGAGCGGCGCGCTGCCGCCGGCGCTCGTGGCGACCTTCAGCACGCCACGCTCGGCGATCGCGGCGGGCAGCAGCGCGACCGCGTCCGGGTCCTCGGTGCTGCGCACCCGGTTCTGCTCGGGGCTGGTGCTGATCTCCAGGCCCACTGCCTCGGCCTGCGCGGAGGTGTCGCCGCCTGCGGCGTCGTCCGTGCCCGCCTGGGCGCCGGCGCACGCGGCGAGCGCCAGCAGGGGCACGACGGCCAGTGCGGTCACGAGCCTTGCTCGTCGGGTCGATGCGGTCACGGGATGCTCACTTTCGGTGGGGTGGGAGAACTGCGGGTGGCACGCGGCGCGCGCTCACCCCTCGGGGCGTGGCCCCGGGGTCTCGTGGGAGGACAGACGTGGGGCCTCGGCTCAGAGGACCTTGTCCAGGAACGCGCGGGTGCGCTCGTGGCGGGGGTGGTCGAGCACCTGCTCGGGCGGGCCCTGCTCGATGATCTGGCCCTCGTCCATGAACACGACTGTCGTGGCGACCTCGCGGGCGAAGCCGATCTCGTGGGTGACCACGACGAGCGTGGTGCCCGAGGACGCGAGGTCCTTGATCACGTCCAGCACCTCCCCCACGAGCTCGGGGTCCAGCGCCGAGGTCGGCTCGTCGAACAGGACGACCTTGGGGCGCAGCGCCAGGGCCCGCGCGATAGCGACCCGCTGCTGCTGCCCGCCGGAGAGCCGCCGCGGGTGCACGTCGGCCTTGTCCGCGAGGCCCACCCGCGCGAGCAGCGCCCGGGCCTCGACCTCCACCTCGGCGCGCGGCCTGCCCTGCGCGGAGACGGGCGCCTCGATCACGTTCTCCAGCGCCGTCAGGTGCGGGAACAGGTTGAAGGACTGGAACACGAATCCGATGTGGGTGCGCTGGCGCAGGATCTCCCGCTCCTTGAGCTCCTGCAGCACGCCGTGCGACGTGCGGCGGTAGCCGATGAGGTCGCCGTCGAGCGACACCAGCCCCCTGTCGACCTTCTCCAGGTGGTTGATGGCGCGCAGCAGCGTCGACTTCCCCGAGCCCGACGGGCCGAGGATCACCGTGACGTCGCCGGGCCGCACCTCGAGGTCGACGCCGCGCAGCA
>JAEWEI010000211.1 GCA_023389545.1 Actinomycetes bacterium
CGGAACGGGTGCGCCGGGGTGTCCGCGTTGTACTCGAGCTCGGGCGACCACGAGCTGTCGAAGTGCTCCGGGATGCGCCACGCGTTGTCCCGCGCGAACCCGTGCACCACACGCTCGATGATCCGCATCGCCCGGTCGAGCCACAGGCGGTCGCCGGTGACGTCGGCGGCGGCGAGGTACGCCTCGACGGTGTGCATGTTCGCGTTCACGCCGCGGTAGTCATCGAGCGTCGAGAACGACCGGTCCCAGCTCTCGACGGCCATGCCGGCGTCCTCGTCCCAGAATCGCCGCGTCGAGACCGCGAGCGCGTCGTCCAGCAGCTCGCTCGCGCCAGGGCGGCCGGCGGCGGTGGCGCTCGCCGCGGCGAGGATCACGAAAGCGTGCGGGTAGGCAGCCTTCTCGTCGTCGGTGGGACCGTCGGCGGCGACCTCGGCGAACCAGCCCCCGTGCTCGTCGTCGTGGAACATCCCCCGCAGGGCCGCCAGCCCGTGGTCGACCAGTGGCGCGCAACCCGGCCGGCCCAGCAGGGCGCCGAGGGCGTACACGTGCGTCATCCGGCAGGTGATCCACAGCTCGGCGGGCCCCGCCACCGGCGCGCCCTGCTCGTCGAGCCGTGCGAACCCGCCCGAGGGGACAGCTGAGGCGATCCCGAAGGCGAGCAGGCGGTCCGTCTCCTGCTCGAGCCAACGGGCATGGGCAGGAGTGGTCAGCCACGTCATGCGGTCACCCTAGCGGCGGAGCCGGGGGCGAGGGCGGGCACATGCGAGGCCTGCGGCGGCGAGTGACAATCGAGGATGAGCAAGACCACGCAGGACAGCCCGGTTGAAGAGCAGCGCCCGTCGCGCGGGCGGTCCCGTCGCAAGCCCAAGGACGAGGCGTCCACGGCGTCCGCGGAGGCCACGGCGGCCGACTCGTCCGAGCAGTCCCCCGGCGAGGACGAGCGCCCGGCCACGAAGGCGCCCGCGCGCAGGCGGTCCACCGCGTCGAAGGGCGCCGCTTCCAAGGCCAGCGCGCCCGAGGAGCCCGCCACCGCCGCGAAGAGGCCACGCGCCGGTGGCAACGCCCGCGTCGTCGTGGTCGGGCCGGACGGACGGCCGATGGTGGCGCCTGCCGTGGCCGCCACCGCGCCGGGCGCCGCCGCGCCTGCCGCCACCGCTCAGGGTGAGGCCGCCCAGGCCAGCGCAGAGGAGCAGCGCACCACGGCCGGGCTCGTGGACCAGCCCACCAAGGTCATCCGGATCGGCTCGATGATCAAGCAGCTGCTGGAGGAGGTCCGCACGGCGCCGTTGGACGAGGCGGCGCGGGTGCGGCTCACGGAGGTGCACGCGCGCGCCGTCCACGAGCTCGAGGACGGGCTCTCCGGCGACCTGCTCGCGGAGCTGCGTCGGCTCACGTTGCCGCTCGGGGATGAGGGCATGGTGCCGAGCGACGCGGAGCTGCGGATCGCCCAGGCGCAGCTCGTCGGCTGGCTGGAGGGACTGTTCCAGAGCATCCAGACGGCGTTGGTGGCGCAGCAGGTGGCGTCGCAGTCGCAGCGCAAGGCGTTGCCGCCGGGCCTGGTGGCGATGGCGCAGCACCCACAGGGCGCCGATCAAGGCCAGCAGCCGTCACCCGACACCCGCCCCGGGCAGTACCTCTGAGGCTCAGTCCACGATCACGTCGTCGGCGCGGGAGCCCCGGCGGCTTCCCGAGCTGAGCATGATCGCCACGCTCACGCACGCGAGGCCCACCAGCTCGAGCCCGTGTGGCCACTGCCGCAGCACCACGGCGCCCACGACGGCGGCGGTCGCGGGGAGCATCGCGAGCAGCACCGCGAACGTGGCCGAGGTGACCCGGCGCAGCACCACCTGCTCGAGCGCGTACGGCACCACTGAGGACAGCACCGCGATGGCCACGATGAGCAGCGCGAGCCGGGGGTCGGTGAGCGCGGGCCCGGCGTCGCCGGCGAAGAACGGCGCCAGCACCAGCGCCCCGAATCCCATCGCCACGGCGAGGGACGTCACCCCTCCCCCGGCGCCGCCGTGCTGCGACACCCGGCGGCCCAGCAGGATGTAGCCCGCCCAGCACGCGGCTGCGACCCCGATGGCGACGAGCCCACGGGCGGCGTCCGGCCCGGCGTCGAGGCTGACTCCGGCGAGCAGCACCACGCCGACGGCCGCCACGGCGATGGCGCCCCGCTCACGCCAGTCGCGTCCGGTGATGGCGGCCACCGCCACGGGCCCGATGAACTCGATCGCCACGGCGGTGCCCAGCGGCAGGCTGCTGATGGCGATGTAGAACGTCACGTTCATCAGGGCCAGCACCACGCCGAACAGCGCGGACGCGCCCAGCTCGGCCCGGGTCCACCGGGTGCGCCAGGGCCTGCGCCACAGCCCCAGCACCACAGCCGCCACCGCCACCCGCGCCCACGCGATCGTGGGCGCGGGCAGCACGGTGAAGAGGCCGACGGCGATGGCCGCGCCCAGGTACTGGGTCAGGCCCGAGACGACGAAGAGCGCTGGCGCGGGGACACGGCCCAGGCCTTGCGCCGACACCGCTCCCCGGGAGACGGGCGAGGGGCGCTGAACCACCCGCCGATGGTGTCACACGGCACTGATCTGGTTGATCCGCGGTCAGCCCTTCACGGAGCCCGCGAGCAGGCCCCGCACGAAGAACCGCTGCAGGAGCAGGAACACGACCAGCGGCACGATCATCGCGATGAACGCCCCCGCCGACAGCACGTGCCACTGGGCGCCGCGGGTGCCCGCCAGCTCCGCGACGCGGACCGTCAGCGGCGCCACGTCAGGCGACCCGCCCGCGAACGTCAACGCCACCAGCAGGTCGTTCCACACCCACAGGAACTGGAAGATGGCGAAGGACGCGATCGCGGGCGTGAGCAGTGGCAGCAGCACCCGGAAGAAGATCGTGACGTGCCCGGCGCCGTCCACCCGCGCGGCCTCGACCAGCGACGGCGGGATGTCCTTCATGAAGTTGTGCAGCAGGAAGATGGCCAGCGGCAGCGCGAAGATCGAGTGCGACAGCCAGATGGTCCAGAACGACCCGGCAAGGCCCCAGGACACGTACTGGGTGAGCAGCGGGATCAGCGTCACCTGGATCGGCACCACCTGCAGCGCGAACACGGCCACGAACAGGATGTTGCGGCCCTTGAAGTCGATCCACGCGAACGCGTACGCCGCCAGCAAGGCCAGCGAGATGGGGATGACCACGGCGGGGATGGTGATGACCACCGAGTTCACGAAGAACGTCGAGAACTGGGTGCCGCTGCCGAACAGCACCTCGGTGTAGTTGTCGAGGGTGGTGGCGGGGTTCTGCAGGAACGTCCACCAGCCGGAGGTGCGGATCTCCTGACGCGGGCGGAACGAGGTGAGGAGCAGCCCGAACGTGGGGATGGTCCACAGCACCGCCAGCACGACGGCCAGCAGTGACGTCCAGGGCCGGGCGAGCCGGGCACGGGCCATGCCGGCCCGGCGGTCCATGCGGCCCAGCCGGCCGCCGCGGGCCTTCTTCTCGGCTGCGGCGTCGGCGTCGACGAGGGTGGTGGACGGGATCGCGGCAGTCATCGGATCTCCTCCGCGATGCGCAGCTGACGGACGTTGTAGATGACCAGCGGGATCACCAGGACGAAGAGGATCACCGCGAGCGCGGCGCCCAGCCCCAGGTCCCGGATGCGGAAGCTCTGCACGTAGAACTCGTTCGCGACGACGGACGTGCCGAAGTTGCCGCCCGTCATGGTCCGGACGATGTCGAACACCTTCAGCGTGCCCATCGCGATGGTCGTGACCACCACGACCAGGGCCGGGCGGATGCTCGGCACCGTGATGAAGCGGAACATCTTGACGCCGTGCAACCCGTCGAGCCGGGCCGCCTCGACGATGTCGTCGGGGATGGCCTTGATCGCCGCGGACAGCACAGTCATCGCGAAGCCTGTCTGGATCCAGATCATCACCGCGATGAGGAAGAACGTGTTGGCGGGCTCGCCGAGCAGGAACTGCTGCGGCGGCAGCCCGAGCCAGACGAGGAGCTGGTTGAGGATGCCGATCTGGTTGACGCCGGGCTGGTCGGGCCGGAACTCGTAGACGAACTTCCAGATGATGCCGGCGCCCACCATGGAGATCGCCATGGGCAGGAAGATCAGCGTCTTGGCCAGGTACTCGAACCTGGTCCGGTCCACCAGCACCGCGTACACGAGGCCGATCAGAGTCGCCAGGATCGGCACGAGGATCACCCACAGGAGGGTGTTGCGGAGCACCGTCTGGAACTGGTCCTCGGAGAAGACCCGGACGTAGTTCTCCAGCCCCACGAAGGCGTTGCCCTTGCTGTCGAGCAGCGAGCCCCAGATGGTCCGCAGCCCGGGGTACACCAGGCCGAAGCCGAGCCCCAGCACCGTCGGGCCGAGGAACGCCACAGCGACCACCCAGCCGGGTACCCGCTTGGGGCGGTCCACCGCCAGCAGGATCGCTCCCATCACCACCACGAACAGCGCGATCGCCACGAACATCAGGACGAACTTGTGCCCCGTGGACCCCGCATCGATGAGCCAGTCCATCGCTCCCCGCCTTCCACCGCGTTCAGCCGGGGCGCCATCGACCCCGGCAGGGAGGACGAACGTGACGGGCGGCGCCTCGCGGGCCGCCCGTCACGTCCATCCAGTCAGTCGGTCAAGCCGGTCACTCGGTCACGAGCTTGGCCATGAGGCCTCGATCGCGGCGAGCACGTCCTCGTCGGACTTGTCGCTCGCGACCCAGGCCGTCATCTCCGTCCAGAACGTCCCCGCGCCCACGGCGCCGGGCATCTGGTCCGACCCGTCGAACCGGAACGTGTAGCTCGGGTCGGTGAGCAGCTCGTAGGAGAGCTGGTCAATGGGCGACTGGAGCAGCGAGGAGTCGAGCCCGCTGTTGGCGCTGAACCACCCCTGGCCGGTCACCGACGCCTTGGCGTTGGCCCACTCCGGGCTGGAGAGGTAGGCGTGGAACGCCTCGACCTCGGGGCGGTCGCTGAACGCCGTCACGAACTCGCCGCCGCCGAGCAGCGGCTTGTCGTCCGCGGTCTTGCCCGGCAGGTAGAAGGCGTAGACGTCGCCGTCCTCGGAGACCTCGAGGCTCTCGTCCCAGTTGGCCTGGTAGAAGTTGGCCGCACGGTGCAGCCAGCAGGTGCCGTCCGGGATGCCGTTGGCCGACTCGTTCCAGGGCGCTGTGGCGATGGACGTCACGCCGCCCAGGCCGCCGTTGACGTACGCGTCGTTCTTGAGGATGTCCCCGACGGCGCCGAGCGCTGTGACGATCTGCGGGTCGTTGAACGGGATCTCGTGGTTGACCCACTGGTCGTAGACCTCGGGCCCGGCGGTGCGGAGCACCACGTCCTCGACCCAGTCGGTGGCCGGCCAGCCGGTCGCCTCACCGGACTCGATGCCGGCGCACCACGGGATCGCCCCCGTGTCAGCGATCTGCTGGCTGAGGTCCATCAGCTCGTCCCACGTGGTCGGCACCTCGTAGCCGGCGTCGGCGAACGCGCCCGGCGAGTACCAGACGAAGGACTTCACGTTCGCGCCGAGCGGCGTGGCGTAGAGCGTGCCGTCCACCGTGCCGTAGTCCACCCACTCCGGGGTGTAGAACTCGTTCGCGTTGGAGACGACCGACTCGCCGGCCGGGACCACGACGTCCGGGAAGTCCTCCACGAGCGACTTCAGGAAGCCCGGCTGGGGGATGTACGCGATGTCCGGCGGGTTCCCGGCGGTGAGGCGGACGGGGAGCTGCGCCTCGAACTCGCGCGAGCCCTCGTACTCGATCTCCGCGCCGGTGCACTCCTCGAACGGCTCGTAGGACGCGCGCTGCTCCTCAGCCTCCGGGTCGACGATCGATGTGTACACGCTGATCGTCTTGCCCTCGAGGTCCCCGTACTGCTCGAACTGCGAGCAGTCGATCGCCGCTGCGGTGTTCTCCCCCTCGGAGCCGCCATCTGTGTCGCTGCTGCAGGCCCCCACGAGGATGAGGAGCCCTGCTGCGCTCGCTGCCGTGATCTGGCTGCGGCGCCTGCCCATGCTGTTCATCTGACCTCCACGTCGTCGTGGTCCGCTCCCCCCAGAACAGAAAGTCCTGGTCGGCGGGCATTTGCCCTCCGTTGATGGAAGCCCTGCCAGAACCGGGGCGCAACCCCAGAAGCCGCCTTGCACGGTCACGATTGAGTCACATCGGGACAGAGGCGTCACAGACGGGTCACGACACCCTCAGGGGGTCACGATCCCGTCACTTTCCACGGGTCTGACCCAACCTTTCGCGCAGGTCAGCGGGCTGGCCTCACTGGACGCCCGAGAGCACCCCGCGCAGCACGGCCGCGGCGCCGTCGTCGTCGATGGTGCCCGTGACCTCGTCGGCCACCGCCAGCACCGACTCGGGGGCGTGCCCCATCGCGATGCCCCGGGCGGCCCAGCGCAGCATCTCCAGATCGTTCGATCCGTCGCCCATCGCGACGGTGGCGAACGGCTCGACGCCAAGCGCGCGGCGCAGCTCCTCGAGCGCGCTGCCCTTGGACACCCCGCCGGGCGTCAGGTCGAGCCACGCCGACCAGCCGACGGCGTACGACACCTCGTGCAGGCCGACGCGCTCGACGAGCTCGTGGAACTCCTCCGGCGTGCTCTGCGGGCTGCGGATCACCACTCGGGTGGACGGCGCGGCGCACAGCTCGTCGAACGCGACGACCCGGTGGTCGCCGTCCAGCTCCCCGTCGGGGAACGGCGCGCTCACCAGGAACCCACGGCCCAGGTCCTCGACGGCGTACAACGCGTCGGGCAGTTCCAGGGAGAGCACCCGCAGGGCGGGCTCCGGGTCGAACGTGATGGTCTCGGTCAGCTCGTAGCCGCCGTCGAGCGACGGGTCGAGGCGCACCGTCACCGCGCCGTTGGACGTGATCGCCCACCCGGTGTCGATCCCCAGGTCATGGGCGACCGGCACCGCGGACACCACGGAGCGCCCGGTGGCGAGCACCACGTGGGCGCCGGCCTCGACCAGCGCGGCGACCCCCTGGCGCACCGCGGGGGAGATCGTCCCGTCGAAGGACATCAGCGTGCCGTCGATGTCGAGCGCGACGAGCATGCCGTCTGCGGCGCGTGGCTGGGTCATCGGGTCACCGGCTCCAGGGTCTCGAGGCCGCCGAGGTAGGGGCGCAGCCCTTCGGGCACGCGCACTGAGCCGTCGGGCAGCTGGTGGTTCTCCAGGATCGCCACGATCCACCGGGTCGTGGCGAGCGTGCCGTTGAGGGTGGCGACGGGTCGCGTCTCCCCCGTGGCAGTGCGCTCCCGGATGCCCAGGCGGCGCGCCTGGAACGTGGTGCAGTTGGACGTCGACGTGAGCTCGAGGTAGCGCTCCTGGGTGGGCAGCCACGCCTCGCAGTCGAACTTGCGGGCGGCGCTCATGCCCAGATCCCCGGCGGCGGTGTCGATCACCCGGTACGGCAGCCCGGCCAGCGCCAGCATCTCCTCTTCCCAGCCGAGGATGCGGCGGTGCTCGTCGGCGGCGTCCTCGACGGTGGTGTAGCTGAACGCCTCGACCTTGTGGAACTGGTGCACGCGGATGATGCCGCGGGTGTCCTTGCCGTAGGACCCGGCCTCGCGGCGGTAGCAGGCCGACCAGCCCGCGTACCGCAGCGGGCCGTTCGTGAGGTCGAGGATCTCCCCCGAGTGGTACCCGGCGAGCGCGACCTCGCTGGTGCCCACCAGGTACAGGTCGTCGGCCTCGAGGCGGTAGATCTCGTCGGCGTGCGCGCCCAGGAACCCGGTGCCGGCCATGACCTCGGGCTTGACCAGCGTCGGGGTGATCACCGGGGTGAAGCCGTGCGCCAGCGCGCGGTCCACGGCGGCGTTCAGCAGCGCCAGCTCGAGCCGTGCGCCCACACCCGTCAGGTAGTAGAACCGGGCGCCGGAGACCTTGGCGCCCCGCTCGGTGTCGATCGCGGCGAGCATCTCGCCGAGCTCGAGGTGGTCGCGCGGCGTGAAGCCCTCCGCGGCGAAGTCCCGGGGCGTGCCCTCGTGGCGCAGCACCACGTAGTCGTCCTCGCCGCCGGCGGGGACGCCGTCCTCGATGATGTTCCCGATGCTGCGCGCGAGCTCGCCAGCGGCGGCGTCGGCGGCCTCCGCGTCGGCCTGCAGCGCCTTGACCTGCTCGGCGAGCTGCTTGGCGTGCGACAGCAGCGCCGCCTTCTCCTCGCCCTGCGCGGATGCGACCTGCTTGCCCAGGGCCTTCTGCTCGGCGCGCAGCCGCTCGAAGTCGGTCAGGGCGGAACGGCGACGCGCGTCGGCGTCGAGCACCTGGTCCACGAGGCCGGGGTCGTCCCCGCGGGCACGCTGGCTGGCACGGACGAGGTCGGGGTCCTCACGGACGAGTCGCAGGTCGATCACGAGCACGAGCCTATCGACCCTGCCAGCCCGCGGCTCAGCCAGCCACGGCTCGACCCCCTCCGCGAAGGATGCTGCCCGGCGCCCCCCGCGCACGCGGCATTAAGTTGTCGGCATGACTGGGGAGACGTGGCTCGCGCTCGGGGCTCTGCTGCTCGCGACGTGCGCCGTCGTCATCGCGGTGCTGGCGCAGCGCCGGCTGGGCGAGCTGCGGACCTCGTTGTCCGACGCGTCGGCTGTGGCGCCTGCGCCCGACGCGCCGCCCATCCCGCGGGTCGTCGCGTTCGTGGCCAACCCGTCGAAGCCCGCGGTGGCCGACGCCCGCGCCGAGCTGCTGCGGGCCGCCTCCGAGCTCGGGATCGCGACCCCGCTGTGGCTTGAGACCACCGTCGAGGACCCGGGGCTCGGGCAGGCGCGCGAGGCGGTGCGGCGCGGCGCCGACGTGGTCGTGGCCGTGGGCGGTGACGGCACCGTGCGGGCCGTCGCCGAGGCCCTGGTGGGCACGAAGGCCGCGATGGGGATCGTGCCCATCGGCACCGGCAACCTGCTGGCCCGCAACCTCGACCTGCCGCTCGGCGACCCGACGGCCGCGCTGCGGATCGCGCTCGAGGGCGCCGATCACGCCATCGACGTCGGCTGGCTGCGGGTGCTACGCGACGGGTCCGTGGAGGACGACGTCACAGCCGCGGCCGCGCGCGTCGAGCCCGAGGCCTCCCGCGACCACATCTTCCTGGTGATCGCCGGAGTCGGCTTCGACGCCGCGATGATCGCCGACACCGACGACGACCTGAAGGCCCGCGTCGGCTGGATCGCCTACTTCGTCTCAGGGGTGCGGCACCTGCACGGGCGGCGGCTGCGAGCAGTGGTGCGGATCGACGACGCCCCGCCGGAGACCCTGCGGCTGCGGAGCTTGCTGGTGGGCAACTGCGGCAGGCTGCCGGGCGGCATCACGCTGCTGCCGGACGCGCTGATCGACGACGGCTGGCTGGACGTGGCGGCCATCGACACCCGCGGCGGCGTGGCCGGCTGGGCCCAGTTGTTCGGCGAGGTGGTGCTGCAGGGCGTGGGCGTGCGCACCGAGCTGCCCGCCAAGATCGGCCGCATCGACCACACGCGGGGCCGCACGGTGCACGCCCGGTTCTCCAGCAGCGAGCAGGTCCAGGTGGACGGCGACATCATCGGCCGGGCACGGGATGTCGAGACCCGCGTCGACAAGGGCGCGCTCGTGGTGCGGGTCAGCCCCGCCTGAGCCGGGTCAGTGCGTGCGACCCGCGCGCAGCGAGCGCAGCCACTCGCGGGCGGCCACGAAGTCCTCGTCGGCGGTGCCCCGCCGCACCACGGCCCGCACGGCGTCGGCCCGCGGGTAGGAGCCCAGGAACCG
>JAEWEI010000216.1 GCA_023389545.1 Actinomycetes bacterium
TCGCGAACATCCAGACCCCTGGCTACCACGCGCAGCGCGTGTCCTTCGAGGACGCCCTGACGCGTGCGGTCGGCAAGGGCACCGGCGCCGCCCAGGCCACGACCGCCCGTTCGCTCGAGCCCACGCGTGAGGACGGCAACAACGTGAACCTCGACGCCGAGACACTGCTCAACGTCGACACGAACCTGCGCTACCAGCTCGCGACGCAGGCCATCAGCGGCACGTACTCCGGGATCCGCACCGCCATGAGGAGCAGCTGATGACCACCTTCGGCGCCATCGGCATCGCCAGCACGGGCCTGACCGTCTACCGGAAATGGCTCGACGCGGTCAGCGACAACCTGGCGAACATGTCCACAGCAACGTCCACCACCGAGGACGCCTACCAGGCGAAGTACGTGATCGCCCAGGAGATCGCCACGCAGGACGGCGGCGGCGTGCAGGTGGCCGGGATCGCCCTGGGCGACGCCGAGGGGCGGATGGTCTACGAGCCGGACAACCCGCTCGCCGACGAGGGCGGGTATGTGCGCTACCCCGACGTGGACATGGCCAGCCAGATGAGCCAACTGATCATGGCCCAGCGCGGCTACCAGGCGAACGCCGCTGTGGTGGACCGCGCCAAGGCCACGTACGAGGCGGCACTCCAGATCGGACGCAACTGATGAGCATCCCCGCGATCGGCGGCGTGACCTCTGTCGCGCCCACCGCGTACCTGTCCGCGCTCACCGGGGCGGGCGCGGCGCCGGCCTCCGACGGCAGCGCCTTCGCCTCCGTGCTGGGGTCCATCGACTCGCTGCAACAGCTCCAGTCCACCAGTAACGAGCTGGCGGTGCGGGCCGTCACAGGTGACCTCGACGACGTGCACGACTACACAGTGGCCTCCGCCGAGGCGAGCCTCACCCTCGAGCTGACCGCCGCGCTGCGCAACAAGGCAGTGGACGCGTTCAGCGAGATCATGCGGATGCAGGCCTGATGCCCGCGCAGATCTCCGCGGTGCTGGGGCGCATGGGCAGCACCGTCAAGCAGTTCACCCTGGCGCAGCGCACCCTGGCGATCATCGGCCTGGCGGTGCTGCTGCTGGGCGCCGTGGCGCTGACGAGCTGGATGACCAAGCCGACCCTGAGCCCGCTGTTCACCAGCCTGTCCGCCACGGACGCGAGCGCCGTGGTCGACGAGCTGAGCGCGGCCGGCGTCTCCTACGAGCTCGCCGACGGCGGCTCCACGGTGCTGGTGCCGGCCGACCAGCTCTACTCGATGCGCCTCAAGCTGGCCGCCGCCGGGCTGCCGGCGAACGCGGACGGCGCCGGGTACTCGCTGCTGGACGACATGGGCATGACGGCCTCGGAGTTCCAGCAGGAGGTCACCTACCAGCGCGCGCTCGAGGGCGAGCTGGCCAAGACGATCGGCGCCCTGGCGGGCGTCGAGGCTGCGACCGTCAAGCTCGCCATCCCGGAGGACAGCGTCTTCGTCTCGCAGACCGCCGACCCGACGGCGTCGGTGTTCGTGCGCACCAAGGCCGGCACGTCGCTGGGCGCCGAGCAGGTGCAGGCGATCGTGCACCTGGTCTCCGCGGGCATCGAGGGCATGAAGCCCGCCGACGTCGCTGTGGTCGACTCCAGCGGCGCCGTGCTGTCGACAGTGGGCGCCGAGGGCGGCGTCGGGCTGTCCGGCCAGCAGACCGCCGAGTACGAGTCCCGCGTGCAGGTCGCCGTGCAGGCGCTGCTCGACCGGGTGGTGGGGGTCGGCAAGTCCGCCGTGACGCTCACCGCCGAGCTCGACTACGACCAGACCGAGCGGGTCAGCGAGCAGTTCTCCGCCACTCCCGACGTGCCGCCGCTGATCTCGGCGACCACCACGGAGGAGTACACGGGCCGGGGCGGCGGCACCGCCACGGGGGTGCTCGGCCCGGACAACATCGCGGTGCCCTCGGGCGACGACGACTCCGGCGCGTACTCGTCCACCACCGAGAACCTCAACAACGCCGTCAACAAGGTCACCGAGCAGACGGTGACGGCGCCCGGCAGCGTCAAGCGGCAGTCGCTGGCCGTCGCCGTGGACGCCGCCGCCGCCGCGAAGATCGACATGGCGGAGCTCACCGCGATGGTCAGCGCCGCGGCGGGCATCGACACCGAGCGGGGCGACACGGTCGCCGTGCAGCGCATGGCCTTCGACACCTCGACGGCCGAGGCCGCGCAGGCCGCGTTGGACGCCGCCGACGCGCAGGCCGCGAAGGCCGCCACGGCGTCGATGGTCCGCCAGGTCGCCATCGCTGGCGTGGTGCTGGTGATCGTGCTGGCGCTGGCCATCGCCGCCGCCCGCCGATCGCGGCGCAACCGCCGCGAGTCCCTGGACATCGGGGAGCTGCCGCTGCTGGGCGGCGAGGCCCTCGAGCTCGAGGGCGGCGGGGGCGGTCCGGACCCGGACGCCATGGCCCTCGTGGCGGCGCCTGTGCCGCAGGACGGATCGGCGCTGCGGCGGGCAGAGATCAGCGCGCTCGCCGACGAGCAGCCCGCCGAGGTCGCGGACCTCCTGCGCGGCTGGCTCAGCTCATCCGGCTCAGGCTCGGGCGGGCGTTGATGGCGGCGCTGACGGGCACCCAGAAGGCGGCGATGATGCTGCTCCAGCTCGGCCGCGACCGGGCGGCGCGCGTCATGGCCCAGCTCGACGTCGCCGAGATCGAGGAGCTCACCGCGGAGATCCTGCGGCTGGAGCACGTCGACCAGGACGTCGCCGACCAGGTGCTCGACGAGTTCTACGAGATCTCGTTGACCGGCCCCGGCGTGGGCGGCGGGCTCGGGTACGCCCAGCACCTGCTGGAGGCGTCCCTCGGTCGTGACCAGGCCGCCGGGATGATCGACCGGCTGCAGTCGTCGATGGCGGGTCAGCGGTTCGACTTCCTGCAGCACGCCGACGCGCGGCAGGTGCTGTCGCTGATCAGCGGCGAGCACCCGCAGACCATCGCGCTGGTGCTGGCGCACCTGCGCCCCGATCACGCGTCGGCGATCCTCGCGGGCCTCGACGCGGACCTGCAGGCGGAGGTCGCGCACCGCATCGCGCTGATGGAGCGGGCGTCGCCGGATGTGGTCGCGGTCGTCGCGGACAACCTGCGCCGCAACGCGTCGACGGTGCTCACGCCGCAGGAGCTGTCCGCGGTGGGTGGCGTGCAGCCGCTGGTGGAGATCATCAACCGCGCGGACCCGACCACGGAGAAGCTCATCCTCGAAGGGCTCCAGGCGCGCGACGAGGCCCTCGCCGAGGAGGTCCGCAGCCGCATGTTCGTCTTCGGCGACATCGTGCTGCTCGAGGACCGGGCGATGCAGCTCGTGCTGCGCCAGGTGGAGATGGCCGAACTGTCGGTGGCGCTCAAGGGCGTGGCCACCGAGGTGCGGGAGAAGATCCTGCGGAACCTGTCCGAGCGCGCCCGGGAGAACCTCACCGAGGAGGTCGAGCTGCTCGGCCCCGTGCGGCTGTCCCAGGTGGAGGACGCCCGCGCGAGCATCGTGCAGGTGATCCGGCGCCTGGAGGAGGGCGGCCAGATCGTCATCCGCCGCGACGGCGAGGACGAGTATGTCTCCTGACCTGCGCACCAGCCCGTTCGAGACGGCCTTCGTGGGCCAGCGGCGCGATGAGTCGCGTGACGCCGCCCTGGCCGCCGAGCTGGACCGGGCGCGCGGGGCGGGGCACGCCGCGGGCT
>JAEWEI010000237.1 GCA_023389545.1 Actinomycetes bacterium
CCGTCCGGGTGGCCGAGCAGCTCGAGCGCGCCCGCGCGCGCGCCACGGAACTGCGCGCCTGGACGTCGTAGGCATGGCGGACGCCCAGCCCCCGGGGAGCCCGAGGCCCCCGGGCGCCGGAGGGGACGCGACGGCCGAGGTGGCCGCCCGCGTCCTCTCCGCGCGCCCCAGGCTGGGCCCGGTGCGGCTGGTGTGCGTCGACGGCCCCGCGGGATCCGGCAAGTCGACCTTCGCCCGGGCGCTCGCGGACCTGCTGCGGTCGCAGGGCGCCCCGACGGCGGTGCTCGGCCTGGACGACCTCTACGAGGGATGGTCAGGACTCTCGGGGACCCTGTGGCCGCGCCTGTCCGCCCAGGTGCTCGAACCCCTGCGGCGCGGGCGACCGGCGCGCTTCCAGCGCTACGACTGGACAGCCGAGGAGTTCGCGGAGTGGGTCGACGTCCCCGTCCCCACCGTGCTGGTGCTCGAGGGATGCGGGTCGGCGCGGCGCGCGGCCGACGCCGACGCCGTGCTACGGGTGTGGGTAGAGGCCCCGGCGGATCTGCGGCTGTCCCGAGGGCTGGAGCGCGACGGCGCGGGGATGCGGGACCACTGGGTGGAGTGGATGGCAGACGAGGCCGAGCACTTCGCGCAGGAGCGGACCCGCGAGCGGGCTGACGTCCGCCTCGACGCGTACGGCAAGATGTCGGCATGAGCAGTGGCCCGACGGTGGAGGACGCGGACGGCGCAGCGGCGCCCGTCAGCCCGTCCCGCACGCCGTTCGGGCCCACCGTTGTCAACGCCCGCGGCCCGGCCCCGGCCCGCGTCTGGTACTCCCGGGAGCCGCTTGCCGTCGCTCGCGACCTGCTCGGCGCGTACCTCACCACCCGGTCGGCCGAGGGCGACGTCACGCTCCGCATCACCGAGGTCGAGGCCTACGACGGCGCCGAGGACCCGGCGTCGCACGCGTTCCGCGGCCGGACGGCGCGCAACGCCATGATGTTCGCCGAGCCCGGACGGCTGTACGTGTACCGCCACCTCGGCCTGCACCACTGCGTGAACGTGGTGACCCGCCCCAGCGGGGAGCCCTCCGCCGTGCTGCTGCGGGCGGGGGAGATCGTCGCGGGCGCCGAGCTCGCCCGTGAGCGCCGCCTCCGTGCCGGGGTCGTCGACTCCGACCGGCAACTCGCCCGTGGGCCCGCGCGCCTCGCCGTGGCCCTCGGGCTGGACCTCGAGGCCAACGGCGCGGACATCACCGAGCCGGAGGGCGCCATCGTGCTGCACCGGCGCGAGGCGGCCGTCATCGCGGCGCACATCGCCACCGGCGCGCGGGTCGGCGTCGGCGGCCCCGGCGCCGACGTCACCCGCTTCCCCTGGCGGCTGTGGCTGGCCGACGAGCGCACCGTCTCCGCCTACCGCCCCGGCTATCGCTCGCCGGCGTCGGGAAGCAGCCCGCGCAGCGGGACGACGTCGGCCTGAGCCCAGCCACGAGAACGACCATGAACTTCGGGGACCTGCCCCGACAGAGGAGAACAGCCGTGACGCACATCCTTGACGAGCTCGCCTGGCGCGGCCTCGTCGCCCAGAGCACCGACCTCGACGCGCTCCGCGCGGCGCTCGACGAGCAGCCGGTCAGGCTCTACTGCGGGTTCGACCCCACCGCGCCGAGCCTGCATATCGGCAACCTGGTGCAGATCCTCACCGTGCGCCGCCTCCAGATGGCGGGGCACATCCCCTTCGCCCTCGTGGGCGGCGCCACCGGCCTGATCGGCGACCCCAAGATGACAGGGGAGCGCACCCTCAACGCTCCCGAGGTCGTCGCCGGGTGGGTCGACCGGATCCGTCGCCAGATCGAGCCCCTGCTCGACTTCGAGGGGCCGGCCGCGGCGACGATGGTCAACAACCTCGACTGGACCGCCCCGATGTCAGCCATCGACTTCCTGCGCGACGTCGGCAAGCACTACCGCATGGGCACGATGCTGGCCAAGGACACGGTGGCCCGCCGGCTCAACAGCGAGCAGGGCATCAGCTTCACCGAGTTCAGCTACCAGGTGCTCCAGGGGATGGACTACCTCGAGCTGTACCGCCGTCACGGGGTGAGCCTCGAGACGGGCGGCAGCGACCAGTGGGGCAACCTGCTCTCGGGCGTGGAGCTGATCCGCAAGGCCGAGGGCGTCGCGGTGCACGCGCTGACCACTCCGCTGATCACCAAGGCCGACGGCACCAAGTTCGGCAAGACGGAGAGCGGCACGGTCTGGCTTGACCCGGAGCTCACCTCGCCGTACGCCTTCTACCAGTTCTGGCTCAACACCGACGATGCCGACGTGGTGGCGTACCTCAAGGTCTTCACGTTCCTCAGCCGCGAGGAGATCGAGGAGCTCGAGCGGGCCGTCGCCGAGCGGCCGGCCGCGCGTGAGGCGCAGCGGGCCCTGGCTCACCACGTGACGTCGCTGGTGCATGGCACGGCCGCGACCGACCAGGTGGTGGCCGCCAGCCAGGCGTTGTTCGGCCGCGGCGACCTCGAGGCGCTCGACGTCGCCGTGCTCGGCGCCGCAGTGGCCGAGCTGCCGACGGCCCCGGGCAAGGTGGGGGAGCCGCTGGTCGACTTGTTCGCTGCCACGGGCATCGCCGCCAGCAAGGGCGCGGCACGCCGGGCCTTCGCCGAAGGAGGCGCGTCGGTCAACAACGTCAAGGTGAGCGACGAGTCGGCGGTGCTGACGAGTGGGCACCTCCTGCACGGCCGCTGGGCGCTGTTGCGTCGGGGGAAGCGCACGCTCGCGGTGGTCGACGCCCAGGCCTGAACGGGCGCCGTGCACCGCATCGCACCTGGTCGAGGCGGTGCACGGCGCTGTGGTCGGCATCACGGCGAGCGAAGTTGACGGGTCCCAGAGCCGCGCGTAATGTTCTGCGAGTCGCCCCGCCAGGGAGGAACGGACACCGAGGATCGCACCTCGGAGGCCGGTCCCGGGGAGCGACCACCCCCAGCAGCAGACAGGCAGCGTCTTCGGGCGCCAGGTCGGCATGCGGGGACGGAGACCATCGGCCAGCCGCTTCGAGCGGTCGGAACCGCTGAGAATCTCCGGTAGAGTGAAGACATCGCCTGAGGGACGAAGCCCCCACGGTCGCCGAGAGGTGGTCAGGGAGCGAGAAGAACTCGGGTAGCATTGAATAGCTGCCTCACGAGGGCCTGAAAGGGCCTGACGGGATGAGCGTCTGTTCCTTGAGAACTCAACAGTGTGCCAAGTAGTCGATGCCAAGATGGTTCATCGGCTGGTGGTTCCCCGCTTTTCGGTGGGGGGTTGTCAGTGTGGTGAGTCTTGGTTGACTGAGTGTGTCGTCCACCCCGTGGGTGGCATGCTCGAATCAGCCGAATTAACTGGTCCTGCTTTCGGGTGGGGCTGTTTCGTGTGTCGGTTTCCTTGCCGCTTCGGTGGCAGGGTGCCATGAGACATCTACGGAGAGTTTGATTCTGGCTCAGGACGAACGCTGGCGGCGTGCTTAACACATGCAAGTCGAA
>JAEWEI010000248.1 GCA_023389545.1 Actinomycetes bacterium
GGGGCAAGTCGGCTGTGTACTTCGTGGCGACGGCGCTGCTGCGCGCGGGCGCGGGCGGTGCGGAGCCCTCGGGGCCGACGGTGATCATCTCCCCGCTGCTCGCCCTCATGCGCAACCAGGTGGCCGCAGCCGAGCGGGCGGGGATCCGTGCCGAGACGATCAACTCCTCGAACGTCACCGAGTGGGCCGACGTGCAGTCGCGGGTGCACGCGGGCGAGGTGGACGTGCTGCTCGTCTCCCCCGAGCGGCTCAACAACCCTGGCTTCCGCGACGAGGTGCTGCCCCGGCTGGCCGCCGACGCCGGGCTGGTCGTGATCGACGAGGCCCATTGCATCTCCGACTGGGGGCATGACTTCCGGCCCGACTACCGCCGCATCCGCACACTCCTCGCCGACCTCCCCGCCGGGATCCCAGTGCTCGCCACCACGGCCACCGCGAACTCCCGCGTCACCGACGACGTCGCCGAGCAGCTCGCCGTCACCGGTGCGGACACGGTGCGCGGGCCGGGCGCCAGCGAGGGCGGTGACGCCCTGGCCGATGTGCTCGTGCTCCGCGGGCCGCTCGACCGCGAGAGCCTGCACCTGTCAGTGGCGGAGCTTCCAGACACCTCGGCGCAACTGGCCTGGCTCGCGCACAATCTTCCCCGCATCGAGGGCTCAGGGATCGTCTACTGCCTCACCGTGGCGGCGGCACAGCAGGTCACCGAGTACCTGCGCGGCGTCGGCCTGGACGTGCGGGCGTACACCGGCCAGACGGACACCGCAGAGCGCGAGGCCGCCGAGGCGGACCTGCTCGCCAACCGGGTCAAGGCGCTGGTCGCCACCTCGGCGCTCGGCATGGGATTCGACAAGGGCGACCTGGCGTTCGTGGTGCACCTCGGGGCGCCGGCCTCGCCGATCGCCTATTACCAGCAGGTGGGGCGCGCCGGCCGCGCCACCCAGCGCGCCGAGGTCGTGCTACTGCCGGGGCGTGAGGATCGTGCCATCTGGGATTACTTCGCCTCGATGGCCTTCCCGCCGGAGACGGAGGTCCGCGCGGCGCTGGCCGCCCTGGAGAGCCGGGGCATGCTCTCGACGGCCGCATTGGAGACGCATGTGACGCTGCGGCGGGCGCGGCTCGAGCTGATGCTCAAGGTCCTCGATGTCGACGGCGCCGTGCGCCGGGTGCGCGGCGGCTGGGAGGCCACCGGCCAGCCGTGGTCCTACGACGCCGAGCGGTATGAGCGGGTGAGCGCGGCGCGACGGGCGGAGCAGCAGTCGATGGTCGATTACGTCCGCGGCGACGGCTGCCGCATGGCGTTCCTACGGCGTGCGCTCGACGACCCCGACCTGGTGGACGGCTGGCGGTGCGGGCGCTGCGACAGGTGCGGCGGGGCGAGCGCGGGATCGGCGCCCGACGAGGCGGAGGTCGCGGGGGCTCGGGAGCGGCTCGCGGCGCCGGGGGTGGAGGTCGAGCCCCGAAAGATGTGGCCGTCGGGCATGGCCTCGCTGGGCATCGAGCTCAGCGGCCGGATCGCCGCCGACGAGCGGGCCGAGACGGGCCGCGCGGTGGCGCGGCTGGACGGGATCGGCTGGGGCGGGCTGCTTCGCGACCTGTTCACACCGACAACGTCCGATGGGCATGGGGCGGCCGACGCGCTTCCCGCCCCGCTGCGGCAGCCAGTGCTGGACGTGCTCGCGAACTGGTCACCCGACCCGGCGCCGGCAGGCATCGTCGTGGTGGAGTCCGCCACCCGTCCGGGGCTGCTGCGACATCTGGCGGACGGAGTGTCACGCCGTCTGGGCATCCCCGTGGTCGGCACGCTGCGGCCCGTCGGGGGCATGCCCCCGGCCCGCCATGACGTGAACTCCGCGCAACGCCTGGCCGGTGTCGTGCGCCGGCTCGAGCTCGACCTTCCGCCGGCAGCGGCTGCCGGCCTCCCCGGGCGCGCGGTGCTGCTCATCGACGACCGCACGGACTCCGGGTGGACGCTCACCGTGGGCGCCCGCCTGTTGCGGCAGGCGGGCGCCTCGGCGGTCTTCCCGTTCGTGCTGGGCATCGGCTGACACCCGCGTCCACCTCAGCAGCGGACGGCGTGCAGGAGCTGTCGGTCAGAAGCGCGCCCGGATCGCCTCGCCGTGGGCGGGCAGCCGCTCGGCGTCGGCGAGGGCCACGATGCGGTCCGCCACGGCCGCGAGCGCATCCGCGTCGTACTCGATGACCTGGATGGCCCGCACGAAGCTGTGCACGCCGAGGCCGCTGGCGAAGTGCGCGCAGCCGCCGGTGGGCAGCACGTGGTTGGAGCCCGCCATGTAGTCGCCGAGGGAGACCGGCGCGTAGGGGCCGACGAAGATCGCCCCGGCGCTCGTGACCTGCTCGGCCAGGTCCGCTGCGTCGACGGTCTGGATCTCCAGATGCTCGGCGCCGTACGCGTTGACGACCTCCAGGCCGTGCTCCAGGTTGTCCACCAGGACGATCGCCGACTGCGGCCCGGCGAGGGCCTGCATCGCCCGCGCGGCGTTGGCCGTGACCTCGATCCGGTCGGTGAGCTTGGACTCGACGGCGCCCGCGAGCTCCACCGACGTGGTGACGAGCACAGCCGCGGCCAGGGGGTCGTGCTCGGCCTGGGACAGCAGGTCGGCGGCCACGTGCGACGGGTCCGCGGTGCCGTCGGCGAGGATCGCGATCTCGGTGGGACCCGCCTCGGCGTCGATGCCCACCACACCGCGCACGAGCCGCTTGGCGGCGGCGACGTAGACGTTGCCCGGGCCGGTGATGACGTCCACCGGCTCGCACAGCGTCTCCCCGTCGCCCGGCTCCGAGCCCGCGGCGCCGTAGGCGAACATCGCGATGGCCTGCGCGCCCCCGACGGCGTACACCTCGTCGACGCCGAGCAGCCCGCATGTGGCCAGCACGTCAGGCGACGGCAGCCCGCCGTTGTCCTTCTGCGGGGGGGACGCGACCGCCAGGGCGCCGACGCCGGCCTCCTGCGCGGCGACCACGTTCATCACCACCGATGACGGGTACACGGCGAGTCCGCCGGGCACGTACAGCCCGACCCTGCGCACAGGGACCCACCGCTGGCGCACCTGCGCGCCCGGGGCGACCTCCACGGTGAAGTCCGCGGGCCGCTGCGCGGCGTGCACGGTGCGGACCCGGGCGATGGCCTCCTCCAGGGCGGCGCGGACCAACGGGTCCAGGCCCAGCACTGCCTCCTGGATGGCGTCGGCGGGCACCCGCAGATGGGCCGGGCGCACACCGTCGAAACGCTCACCCAGATCCCGCAACGCCGCTGCGCCCTCGGCGCGCACGGCTGCCACGATCGGCGCGACCTGCTCGGTCGCGGTCTCGACGTCGAGCTCGGCACGGGGCAGGGTCTCGAGGAGTTCCCGCCGGGACATCGAGCGACCGCGCAGGTCGATTCTGGAGATCATGGCCCGAGTTTAGTGTCGTGCGACACCTGGGGGCCGGGCGGGCCGCCGTGCGGGACGCCGATCGAGGATGATGGGCGCATGAGCACCTCGCACACCCCTGGACACCGCGACATCGTCCCCATCACCGACGAGTCGATCCGGCTGGGCCAGTTCCTCAAGCTCGCCGGGCTGGCCGACTCCGGGGCTCAGGCGCGCGAGATGCTGGAGGACGGCCTCGTGTTCGTCAACGGCGAGCCCGAGGAGCGCCGCGGGCGCCAGCTGCGCCGGGCCGATCTGGTCACTGTCGACCTCCCGGCCGGCGAGGTGCGCGCGGTCGTCGGCTGAGCAGCAATGTCGGCTTGATCGGCTCAGCGCACGCTGCCCATGACCCGGTCGACGTCGAGGTGGACGACCACCCGGGCGGGGTCGAACTCGAGTTGGCGGTACCTCTCGGCGTAGGCGGCCACCGCCTCGGCGACGTCCTCCGCGTCATGGGAGACGGTCGCGACGCCCTCCAACGTGAGCCAGCGCCACCCTTCTAGCTGGCACAGTGCCGCCCTCGCGGGGACCCCCTGTGCGGTGGCGCGCTCGATGTTGCGCGCCTTGACCGATGTCGCCTTGGTGGTGATGCGGGCGCGGCCGCGCGCGGGGTCCCAGGTGAAGGCGA
>JAEWEI010000251.1 GCA_023389545.1 Actinomycetes bacterium
TGCCGGAACCGGGCGGCCAGCTCACGTGCGGCTTCCCGGAGCGGCTCGGGCCCGACGATCTCGAGGACGCAGCCGTGCATGCCCAACGTCGCGGCCAACCCGGCCCACGACCACGAGCCGGTGACGACACGGCACCTGTCCCGGCCGAGCGGCTCGACCACGGCGCGCGGCCCGGACCACGGCGCCACCTGCTCGACGGGGGCGTGCAGCACCGCCTCCCCCACGCACGGCCACTCGCCTGAGGTGAACCGCTCGGCGATGAACGTGGCGATGTCCTGCGCGGGCAGGTCGCGCGGGGTGAAGCGCGGGCCCGTGGGGGTGCGCGGCGTGAGGCGGTCGACGCGGAACGTGCGCCAGTCGTCGCGGTCGAGGTCCCATGCCACGAGGTACCAGCGCCCGTTCCAGGTGACGAGGTGGTGCGGCTCGGCACGGCGCGGCGGAGCGGGCCGACCGTCGGCGTCCTGGCCGTCAGGCTCCTGGCCGCGGGCCGTGTAGTCGAACCGCAGCACCTCGCGAGCCCGCACCGCCGCCCCCACGGCCATCAGGCGGTCGACGTCGACTGTCGCGCGCCCGGCGGCGCCGGGCTTGCCCACGGCGGTGACCTGCAACGCGTCGACGCGGGTGCGGAGCCGGGGCGGCATCACCTGGCGCACGGTGGTGAGGGCGCGCAGGGCCGCCTCGTCGATCCCGTCGATGCCCGTGGCGGCGGTCTGCAGCGCGACGGTGACCGCCACCGCCTGCTCGTCGTCGAAGAGCAGCGGCGGCATGTGCGCGCCCGCGTCGAGCCGGTAGCCACCGTCGGGCCCCTTGATAGCGCGCACCGGGTAGCCGAGGCCGCGCAGCCGGTCGATGTCGCGCCGCACGGTGCGCGACGTGACGCCCAGGCGCTCCGCGAGCGCGTCGCCCGGCCAGTCCCGGCGGGCCTGCAGCAGCGAGAGCAGCGCCAGCAGCCGGGCGGACGGCGTCGAGGCGTCGATGGTCATGAGCCCAGTATCCCGTTGAGTAGAGGACAGTACCTGTCCGGTACTGGCGGCAGTGTGGGTGGAACCACCAGCCGTCCACCCAGGAGCAGCCATGATCCGCACCCGAGGGCTCACCAAGGACTTCACCGTGAGCCGCGCCCACACCGTCCATGCCGTGCGCGGCATCGACCTGGACATCGCCGCCGGCGAGCTCGTCGCCGTGCTGGGCCCCAACGGCGCCGGCAAGACGACGACGATGCGCATGCTCACCACGCTCATCCGCCCCACAGCGGGCTCCGCGCACGTCGCCGGGCTCGACGTCACAGCGCGGCCTGCGGAGGTCCGCCGCCGCATCGGATATGTGGGGCAGGGCAACGGCGCAGGCCACAACCAGCGCGCCCGCGACGAGATCGTCACGCAGGGCGTCATCTACGGCCTCGACCGACGGGCTGCCCGGCAGCGGGCCGCCGACCTGGTCGACGCCCTGGACCTCACGGAGTTCGCGGCCCACAAGGTCTCCGACCTGTCGGGCGGCCAGCGGCGCCGCCTCGATGTGGCCCTCGGGCTCGTGCACGCGCCGCGCCTGCTGTTCCTCGACGAGCCGTCCACCGGGCTCGACCCGCACAACCGCGCCAACTTGTGGGAGCACATCCTGCGGCTGCGCGCCCAGTACGACATGACCATCGCGCTGACCACGCACTACCTCGACGAGGCCGACACGATGGCCGATCGCGTGGTGATCGTGGACCACGGCCAGGTCATCGCCGATGACACCGCGACGGCGCTCAAGCGGGACCTCGCGGGCGACCGCGTCGAGGTGCGCACCCCGCAGGACGGGCTCCTGGGGGCCGCGTCCCAGGTGGCAGCGCTCCTCGAGCGGATCCCCGGGGCCCGCGACGTCGTGGTGGACGGCCACCGGGTCACGGCGCGCGTGACCGACAGCGCGACAGCCGTGCCGGAGCTCGTCCGCGCCGCCGCGGGGCTCGGCGTCCTGGTCGCCTCCGCCACCGGGATCACGCCGACGCTGGACGACGTCTTCCTCAACCTCACCGGCCGCGCCCTGCGCGAGACCCACTCCGACGGCGCCGACACCAGCCCCGCGGACGCCGCGCCCGCCACCACCCATGCACCCACAGACCGCGACGCCCTCGTCGCCGGGAAGGACGCACGATGAGCCGCCTCGACACCGCCTCCCACCCCACCCCGGCCCGCCGCGGGATCATCGGCGACAGCATGATCGTGCTGGTCCGCGAGCTGCGGCCCGTCGTGCGCGAGCCGTTCTCGCTGATCTTCGGCCTGGTCCAGCCGCTCGTCTTCCTCGGGCTGTTCGGCCCGCTCCTGGCGGGCTCCGTCGGCGAGGGCGTCCCGGGCGCCGACGTGTGGCAGTGGTTCGTCCCGGGGATCCTGGTGATGATCACGCTGTTCGGCTGCTCCACGACCGGCGCGAACCTGCAGATGGAGATGCAGACCGGCGCCCATGAGCGGCTCCTGGTCACCCCGTTGTCCCGCTCCTCGCAGCTCACCGGCCGCTCGCTCAAGGAGATGGCCCCGCTCGTGGTGCAGGCCCTCCTCGTGGTGCTGGTGATGATCCCGTTCGGCTTCGCGCCGAACCCCGCGGGCGCGGTCCTGGGGCTCGCGCTACTGGCCGTGCTCGGCGTCGGGCTCGGGTCGCTGAGCTACGCGCTCGCGCTGGCCGTCCGCAAGCAGGAGTGGATGTTCTGGGCCGTGCAGCAGACGGTGCTGTTCCCGGCGATGATCCTCTCCGGCCTGCTGCTCCCCCTGGACACCGGCCCCCGCTGGATGCAGGTCGCCGCGCTGGCCAACCCGCTGACGTACGTGGTCGACGCGGAGCGCTCGCTGTTCGCCGGGGACATCCTCAGCTCCACGGCGGCGTGGGGCGCCGTGGCCGCGCTGCTGACCGCAGGGCTCGGCCTCGCGGTGGGGATCCGCGCCATCAACCGCAGCACCGACTGAGCCGTTCTCCGCCCGCCGGGCGCCTGGCGCATCGGCGGGCGGATGATGTGCGTCGCAGCCTGGCCTGGCACGATTTGCGGTGTGAACGATGACGCTCGCGACGCACGCGCACCAGAGGGCGGCATCCCCGCACGGGTCAGGACCGCCCTTGCCTCGCTGCCCGGACCTCTGCGCTGGGTCGCGGTCGCCGTGGTCGGGGTGACGCTGATCCTGGCCGGGATCGTGATGCTGGTGCTCCCCGGGCCGGGGTGGCTCGCCATCTTCGCCGGGTTGGCGGTGCTCGCCGCGGAGTTCACCTGGGCGGCGAAGCTGCTGGGCCGGATGAACTCCGTCGCCCTGCGGCTGTGGAACATGGTGCGCCGCTGGTTCGGGCGCAAGCCCACGACCGGCGCGGCGTCCGGGCGCGACAGCGCCGCCTAGCCGAGATCGCGGCTAC
>JAEWEI010000319.1 GCA_023389545.1 Actinomycetes bacterium
GCCACGGCCGACCCGGTCAAGGACTACCTCAAGCAGATCGGCAAGGTCGCGCTGCTGAACGCCGAGCAGGAGGTCGAGCTCGCCAAGCGCATCGAGGCCGGCCTGTTCGCCGAGGAGCGCCTCGCGAGCCTCGGCTCCGACGTGGAGCCGAAGGCCCGTCGGGAGCTGCAGTGGATCGCGCAGGACGGTCGTCGTGCCAAGAACCACCTGCTCGAGGCCAACCTGCGTCTGGTCGTCTCCCTGGCCAAGCGGTACACCGGCCGCGGCATGCTGTTCCTGGACCTCATCCAGGAGGGCAACCTCGGTCTGATCCGCGCGGTCGAGAAGTTCGACTACACCAAGGGCTACAAGTTCTCGACGTACGCGACGTGGTGGATCCGTCAGGCCATCACCCGCGCCATGGCCGACCAGGCGCGCACCATCCGCATCCCGGTGCACATGGTCGAGGTCATCAACAAGCTCGCGCGTGTCCAGCGGCAGATGCTGCAGGACCTGGGCCGCGAGCCCACGCCCGAGGAGCTCGCCAAGGAGCTCGACATGACCCCGGAGAAGGTCGTCGAGGTCCAGAAGTACGGCCGTGAGCCCATCTCGCTGCACACCCCGCTCGGCGAGGACGGCGACAGCGAGTTCGGTGACCTCATCGAGGACTCCGAGGCGGTCGTTCCGGCCGACGCGGTCAGCTTCACCCTCCTGCAGGAGCAGCTGCACCAGGTGCTCGACACGCTCTCCGAGCGGGAGGCCGGTGTCGTGTCCATGCGCTTCGGCCTCACCGACGGCCAGCCCAAGACGCTGGACGAGATCGGCAAGGTCTACGGCGTCACGCGCGAGCGGATCCGCCAGATCGAGTCGAAGACGATGTCGAAGCTGCGTCACCCGTCGCGGTCCCAGGTGCTGCGCGACTACCTGGACTGAGCGCACAGCTGTCGCCCGCCCCGCGGGCAGCCGAACGCCCGGCAGTCACCCGACTGCCGGGCGTTCGTGCGTCTCAGGACCTGCGCAGGCCGCCGGGGGCTCCCAGCCGAGGGCGCTACCGTTCGGCGCCGACCCCGCGTCGGGTGAGGGCGCGGAATTGGGCGAGGGAGAGGACGGACGAACACCGATGATGAGCGAGGCCGCGGCCCGGGCCGCGTTGGCGCGCGTGAGCGACGAGTTGGACTTCGCGACCCGCGCGGTCGGCATGCTGGACCGGGTGAACTCGTCGATGGGCGACGTCTCAGAGGCGGTGCGGCGGATCGTCGTGGACCTGCGGCGCGCGATGGCGAGCGAGCCCGACGCGGCCTCCGCGGTGGTCCGTGTGCTGGCCGAGGTCGACTCGGCGGAGGAGTTCTACCGGCTCGCGCAGCAGTTCGACGCGACGTTGGCGCCCCCGGCAGCGGCTGCGGCCGCCCGTGAGCTGATATTCGCGCTGCGCAGCGCTCTGGGCGTCAGCACCCGGCCGCGCGCCTGATCGGCGGGCGCCGGCGCGCGGCGCACAACCCCAGACACAGCACGTGCCGACCACCATGCGGTGGTCGGCACGTGGTCATGAGGGTCAGCGCGCGGCGCCTGCCCCGGCGCCGTGCTCGGCGAGGAGCCGGTCCGTCTCGTCCTGGACATGCGTCGCCATCTCCGAGAGCTTCGGACCGTGCTCGCGCGCGTGGTGGGCGCAGAAGAGGAGCTCACCCACGGGCAGGAGAACGCGCACGTAGGCCTGCGCGTTGCAGCGGTCACAGCGGTCGGCTGCGGTCAGTGGTTCAGTCGTCGTCCCAGTCACCCAGCCATCAAACCATCGGAGCCTGAGAAGCGGCCGCTCAGAACGGCCAGGTTCGCTCCGCGCGTACCCCTCCCACTCTGGCGCGTGACGCGTGCGCTGCCTGCGCGGCGCTGTCGGCCGGAGCGATTACGCTCAGGCCTCGTGTCGACAGCATCAGCAGAGTCCAGCTACACCGCGCGGCACCTCTCGGTGCTGGAGGGCCTGGAGGCCGTCCGCAAGCGCCCGGGCATGTACATCGGGTCCACGGACTCCCGTGGGCTCATGCACTGCCTGTGGGAGATCATCGACAACTCGGTGGACGAGGCGCTGGGCGGCCACGGCGACCGGATCGAGATCATCCTGCACGCCGACTCCTCGGTCGAGGTCCGGGACAACGGCCGCGGCATCCCCGTGGACGTCGAGCCGAAGACGGGTCTGACGGGCGTCGAGGTCGTCTTCACCAAGCTGCACGCGGGCGGGAAGTTCGGCGGCGGCTCCTACGCCGCATCCGGCGGCCTGCACGGCGTGGGCGCCTCCGTCGTGAACGCGCTGTCGGCGCGGCTCGACGTCGAGGTGGACCGCGGCGGCAAGACGCACCGCATGACCTTTCACCGGGGCGAGCCGGGAACGTTCGACGACGGCGCCGTGCGCAGCCCCGACTCCCCGTTCACGCCATTCGTGGACAACTCCGAGCTGGCCGTGGTGGGCAAGGTGGCGCGGGGCCGCACCGGGTCGCGCGTGCGCTACTGGGCCGACCGCCAGGTGTTCCCGAAGACGGCGGTGTTCTCCTACGACGAGCTGGTGACCCGCGCCCGGCAGACCAGCTTCCTGGTGCCGGGGTTGGCGATCACGGTGCGCGACGAGCGTGGCATCCCCGGCACCCCGGGCGCCGACGGCCCGCATGAGGAGACGTTCCTGCACGAGGGCGGCAC
>JAEWEI010000373.1 GCA_023389545.1 Actinomycetes bacterium
GTGCCCTGGGGGGCGCGGGGGCCCTCCGGGGGGGGCCCGGGCGCCGACGTGCTCAGCCGAAGAGGAGCGCGGCGGTGAGGGCGCCGGCGACGAGCCCGCCCGCCGCGACGAGGAACTTGACCCGGAGCGGATGGCGGGATGGTGCTGTGGCGCTGATGGTGTGACTCCATGCGGGGATCGGGGGGCGAGGTCGCCCGTCACCTGATCGGCCTTGCGCGCCGGGTTATGAGGGCTGAAGATGAGGCCCTTGGTCCTATCGAATCGATCAGGGCCGAGAATCTCGCAGTACCAGATGCAACTGTCGTGCGACGTTCCATGGCGCTCGAACCCGGTTGCGGGGGACAATGATCTGGACAGGCGTATCACCACCCGATCGAACCGTTCCGAGTATGGGGCGCCCCGCCGGTGCATCCGGCGGCGCGCAGCGGATGTCGAGACGTGAGGCGTACACGATGGCGGACCTGCAGCAGGCACGCGCAGCCAAAGAGCGGTTGCGGAGCGAGCTCCGCGAGCGCTCCGGGGTGAGTGGAATCGGCCTGACGGCTGACGATGACGGCTATGCCGTCCAGGTGAACGTGCAGCGGCGCAACGACGCCGCCACGCTCCCGAAGAGCGTCGACGGCGTGCGGGTCCAGGTCCGAGTGATCGGGCCGGTCACCGCCCAAACGCGTCCCACGCGACTGCGCACTGTCTGACGCCACGGCCCGGAGGCGGCCGCCACCTGGGACAACCCGCGGTCACTTCCGCGCCCTCGCAGCCCGGTCGTGTTGACTACCGCCGTGACCGTGACGCCCCGCCTCCCCAGAGTCCGCGCCTCCGAGCTGACCGGCCGCGGCTGGCTCAACACCGGTGGCGTCGACCTGACGCTCGCCAGCCTGCGCGGCAAGATCGTGCTGCTCGACTTCTGGACTTTCTGCTGCATCAACTGCCTGCACGTGCTCGACGAGCTGCGCGAGCTCGAGGCGCAGTACCGCGACGTGCTGGTGATCATCGGCGTGCACTCCCCGAAGTTCGTGCACGAGGCCGACCCGGTGGCGTTGGCCGCCGCCGTGGACCGCTACGAGGTGCACCACCCCGTCCTCGACGACCCGAACCTCACCACCTGGTCCGCCTACACGGCACGTGCATGGCCGACGCTCGTGGTGATCGACCCCGAGGGGTACGTCGTCGCGCAGATGGCCGGCGAGGGCCACAAGAACAACGTCGCGCTGCTGCTGCGCGAGCTCGTCGCGGAGCACGAGGCGAAGGGGACGCTGCACCGCGGCGACCGCCCCTACGTCCCGCCGGCGCCCACGTCCACGACGCTGCGCTTTCCCGCGAAGGCCGTCGCCTTGCCCGGTGGGCGGCTGCTCGTCGCCGACGCCGGCCACCACTCGCTCGCCGAGCTCGAGGCCGATGGCGAGACCCTGGTGCGGCGCATCGGCTCGGGTGAGCGCGGCCTGGCGGACGGCGACGCGGGCACGGCCCGGTTCAGCGAGCCCAACGGGCTGAGCCTGGTGCCGGAGGAGCTGCGCGACGCCGTCGGATACGACGTGCTGGTCGCGGACACCGTCAACCACGCGCTGCGCGGCGTGCGGCTGGCCGATGGCGCCGTGACGACTGTCGCGGGGACCGGCGAGCAGTACATGGTGGGCGCGGCGGACAACGTGGCCGCCCTTGCCGGCAACGACCCGCAGGCCGACCGGTCGGGGCTCCGCTATGACGGCCCCGCGCTCGACATCCGGCTGTCGTCCCCGTGGGACGTCGTGTGGTCGCCCGCCGCGTCGGCGTTCGTGGTGGCGATGGCCGGCAACCACACGCTGTGGGCCTTCGACCCGGTGGCGGGCCGCATCACGCACCTGGCCGGCACCATGAACGAGGGCCTGGTGGACGGGCCCGCCGACGAGGCGTGGTTCGCCCAGACCTCCGGGCTCGCGGTGGACCACGTCGGGCGCGTCTGGCTCGCCGACTCCGAGGTCTCCGCGCTGCGCAGCCTCGACCTGCCGGGTACGCCCGCGGCCGGCGACGCCACGCAGCCAGTGGTCGGCACCGCCGCGGGGGCCGGGCTGTTCGACTTCGGCCACCGTGACGGCCCCGCCGACCAGGCGCTGCTGCAGCACCCGCTCGGCGTCGCTGTGCTGCCGGACGGCTCGATCGCGATCGCCGACACCTACAACGGCGCGGTGCGCCGGTACACGCCAGGGATCGCGCCCGACGGGTCTCAGGCCGGGCCCGGCGAGGTCACGACGCTCGCCACAGGCCTCGCCGAGCCGTCCGGGCTCGTGGTGCTCACCGAGGGCGACGGCGTTCAGCTCCTCGTCGTGGAGTCCGCGGCGCACCGTCTCACCCGCGTGCCACTGCCGGCCACGCTTGCCGGGCAGATCCTCGACGCGGGCGCCCACCGCACCCAGCGGCCGGTCACCGACCTGGCGCCCGGGACCGTGCGGCTCGACGTGGTGTTCACCCCTGCTGCCGGGCAGAAGTACGACGACCGCTACGGGCCGTCGACCCGGCTGCAGGTCTCCTCGACGCCCCCCGAGCTGCTGCTCGACGGCGCCGGGGACGACGTGCCGCTCGAGCGTGTGCTGCGCCTCAACCCCGACGTCGCCGAGGGGGTGCTGCATGTGACGGCGCACGCCGCGAGCTGCGACGCCGACCCGGCCATCGAGTACCCGGCCTGCCACCTCAACGCGCAGGACTGGGGGGTGCCGGTGCGGATCGCCGCCGGCGCCGCGGAGTCGTTGACCCTGCCGCTGCACGGCTGACCGGGCCCGGACCGGGCGGTCGGCTGGCGGGCGCGGTCAGCGGGCGCCCTGGATCGCCACGTCGATCAGGGCCTGCAACGCCTCGGTGAGCGAGTCGGTCGCGTCGTCGGGCGCTGCCGTCTCGACCTGCACCACCCACGGCGCGTGCTCGACGGTCAGCGTCTGGCGGTCCCCGGGCTCGTCGGAGGGCGTGCCGCCGCGCGCGACCGCTGCGGGGACGCCGTCGGCATCACGCAGCACCGTCCAGGCGGAGCCGCCCAGCGCGGCGGTGGCAGCCCCGGCGAGCGCGCACAGCCGGGTCACCTCCCCGGTCTGGGCGGCGACCACAGCGGCGACGACTGCGGTGATGAGTCGATCGACGGTGACAGCGGACTCGGCATTGCGCCGCTCCAGGGCCTTCGCGGCCCGCGCGCGGCTGCGCTTGGCTTGGTACTGGGCGGCGTCGGCGCGGCGGAACAGCGTGCGGGTGCCGTCGGCGTGCCCGTCGGCGGTGGAGGCGATGCCCCAGGAGATCGCGGCGCTGTGCGGCAGCGGGTACGTGGCCAGTGCCCGCGCGACCGCCTGGCTGACCGTGGCGCGGGGGTGCCCCGCGGTGACGAGGCTGAACTCGTCGCCGCCGAGCCGGGCCGCCGTCGAGCCGGGCAGGTCGTCCTGGATGCGGCGCAGCACGTCGGCGACGGCGCGCAGCAGATCGTCCCCGGCGTCGTGGCCGAGTTCGTCGTTCACGCGCTTCAGGCCGTCCACGTCGCACATCACGATGCAGGTCTCACCCTCGGCGTCGAGGGCCGCCTGCGCGGCGTGGTCGGCGACGCGACGGTTGCCGAGGCCGGTGAGGGGGTCGTCGGAGACGAGGTGGCGCACCTGGTCCTCCAGGTCGACCCTGGCCACGGCGCCGGCGACCAGCCCGGCGAGGACCTCAGCGGTGGCCACGTCGTCGATCTCGAACAGCGGCTGATCGGCCCCGCGCGCCGCGTAGACCTGCCCCCACACCGAGTCGTTGACGATGATCGGGGCGGCGAGCCCTGAGCCGTGCCCGTAGCCCTGGAGTGTGTCGGCCTCCACCTGGTCGCCCACCTCGAGGCCGCCCACGAGCTCGGGGGAGTGCGCCACCCAGCTCGCGCGCTCCCGCAGCAGCCGGCGCAGCGCAGGGCGGTCCTCCGCGCGGAACGTGGAGCCGGGGGCGAGGTGCTGCTCCGAGGGCTCGGGGTTCGCCGCGAGCACGGAGCACGTCTCCTGCTCGATGCGACAGATCGAGCAGGTGCGGGCGCCCAGCGCCTCGCGGGCGTTGGCGGCGGCGACTTCGGCGACTTCGGCGATGGTGCGGCAGCGGTCGAGGCGGTGGGCGGCCACGGCGAGCTGACGCACCGCGCTCGTGAGTGCGGAGGAGCTCGTCCGTGCCCCGTTCGGGCGCGCCTGTGTGCCGTTCACGTGGCCATCATCCGACACAGGAGGCGGCGCGCAAGGGTGTCGTCACCTTTTTGGCGGTGTGACACTTCACATGTGGACGCCCGGGGACCCATCTGAGCGGGCGCCGGGCTCACGCAGGTGCAGTTCGCCGAGTTCCGCGAACAGCGCGCGGTTGTACTCGAAGGCCTGCTTGGCCTCGGTGACGGCCGCTGCGCGCGCGTCCTCGTCGAGCTCGAGCGCGTCGAGCCGCTCGCGGTAGGCGTCCTTGAAGGGCTTGGGCTTGGGGATGTCCGCGAAGTGGTAGAAGCTCACGCCCTCCTCCCCGAACCCGTAGTGCCGCTGCAGCATGCGCTGGATGATCTGCCCGCCGGACAGGTCGCCGAGGTAGCGGGTGTAGGCGTGCGCCGCGTAGGCGGGCAGCGAGGTGCCAGTCTCTCGCAGGCGGGCGGCGTAGCGCTCGGCGGCTGGCAGCACCCGCATCTGCTGCGCCCAGTCCGGGCCGAGCAGGAATGCGAGGTCGGCCTCGATGGACGGGATGCGGGTCAGCTCGTCGAAGACGATGGCCTCACCACCGGGCTGGGTGCGGATCTGGGCGCTGGCGGCCTCGAGCGCGGTGTAGATCGCGTGCTGTTGGACGGCCAGGTCGGTGTACGCGGCGCGGTCGAGGCGCCCGGCCATGAGCGCCTCGACGAATCCCATCTGCTCGGCGGCCTCGTGCTCGGGGCGTGTGCCCTCGCGGAGCAGCGTCGACAGCGGGGTGGTCGCGGGCAGGGGCTGCTCCACGGCGATGGGGTCGGTCGTGGTGGTCACAGCGAGCTCCCTGGAGGCGGCGAGAAGTCTTTGATGACAGGTCGTCAGGACGTGTTGAGGGGAACTGTAACCGACCTAGGTAAGGCTTGCCTACATGCGTCCGTGGTGTGGCGGTCCCAAGACCGCGCGAGCATCGTGGAAGGGTGACGATGCGAATCCGATTGGCGCACGCGGACGAGTGGCCCGCAGTGCTCGGCGTCGTGCGCGAGGCGTTCGCGCAGACGGAACCGCACTACCTCGAGCTCGTAGAGCGCATCTACGACTCGCCCGACTTCGTCCCGCAGCTGTCCTTCGTCGCCGAGCTCGACGGCGCCCTCATGGGCAACCTCATCCTCAGCAAGATCCCGCTGCACACCGCCACGGGCGAGGTGCAGGCACGGCTGCTGTCAGAGTTCGCGGTGCTCCCCGAGCGCCGCCACCACGGCGTCGGATCCGCGCTGATCCGCCATGGGCTGCGCGGCGCCGAGCGTGGCATGGCGTCCATGGTGCTGGCCGCCGGGCCGCCGTCCTACTTCCAGCGGTTCGGCTTCCGTCGAGCCGCCGACCTGGGCGTGGCGCCGCCGAATGAGACCATCCCCGCCGAGGACTTCCAGATGGTGCCGCTCCCGCAGTACGACCCCGCAGTTGACCGCGGCTTCACCACCCTGCCGGCGTACTTCGGGGAGTCGGGCGTCGTCTGGCCCTGACCGGGCCCGACCGGGCAGGTGTCAGGCGGCGGCCAGATCCCGCGCGCCGACTGCGCGGAGCACGAACGTCACCGTCGACTCGAGCGCGCGGTCCCGCGCGTGACCGTCCGCCTCGGGAACGCTGCGGCTGGACAGGCACGCGTTGACCAGCGGCACCGTCGTGTCGATGTCCTGCTCCGCGAACTCGCCGGCGTCGATGCCCGCCCGCAGGATGCGCCGCAGGATCTGCTCGACCAGCGCCACGTGCTCCCGGACCCGCTGCTGCGTGGCGCGGGAGAGCACCGAGCGCAGGTCGGGGCCGGGCGCCAGGTGGTAGACCCGCTTGAGCTGCGCCTGCGCGTAGACGTAGGCGCGGAGCTGCTCGGTGGGATCCACGATGTCCTCGAGCGAGCGCTCGAGCGTCGCGACGTACTGCTCCGTCTCGTCGGTGATGAACGCGACGAGCAGCGACTCCTTGTCGGGGAAGTGGTTGTACACGGCGGTGCGGCCAACGCCGGCCGCTGCGGCGATGTCGGCGAGCGTGATCGCGTCGAAGCCGCGGTCCTCCATGAGGGACGAGAGCGCCGCGAACAGCTTCTGGCGTGTCTGCTCGCGGTGCTCATGCAGAGATCCGCCGATGATCTTGGGCATGCTGACATTCTCCCACCGTGTGTCAGGTAGCCCGGTCACCGAGGTCGGCGCGGCGCTGTGCGGACCGCACGCTCACCGCACCGGCAAGATGACCTGCCGTGAGGTGCGCGGATGGGCGAAGACGTCCACCGGGTACTCGTACACCTCGCTGAGCAGCTCGGCGGTGAGCGCTTCGGCGGGCGGCCCGTCCGCCACCACACGCCCGCGGGCCAGCACGGTGACCTGATCCGCGTACGCGGCCGCCAGCCCCAGGTCGTGGACGACGACCACCACGGCCCCGCCCTTGCGCGCGTGCCGCTGTGCGAGCTGGAGCACCAGCTCCTGGTGGCGCAGGTCCAGGGCGGCCGTCGGCTCGTCGAGCAGGAGCACCCCGGTGCGCTGCGCGAGCACCCGGGCCAGGGCGGCCCGCGCGCGCTCGCCGCCCGAGAGCTCGGTGAACTGGCGCTCCGCCAGGTGCGTCACGTCGGCGGCTGCCAGCGCCTGCGCCACCGCCTCGTCGTCCTCCAGGTCGAGCGGGGTGCCACGCCACGGCGCCCGGCCCATCCGCACCACCTCGGTCACGGTGAACGGGAACGAGACGCCCACCTGCTGGAGCAGCACGGCCCGGCGCAACGCCAGCTCGCCTGTGCTCCAGCGCCCGAGTGGCTGCCCGTCGATCTGCACGGCCCCGGCGGATGGCGCCAGGTCGCCTGTGAGCACGCCCAGCAGCGACGACTTCCCCGCGCCGTTGGGGCCCAGGAGCGCCCGCACCTCACCGGCGCGCACCTCCAGGTCGACGCCGCTCAGCACCTCCGCGGCGCCGCGTGTCAGGTGCGCGCCCCGCACCTGCGCCACGATCTCGCCCGGAGCGTGCGACGACGGCAGCCGGACCGGCCGGCGCCACGGCAGGCCGCGCGCGCTCACGCCCAGCCGCCCTGGGTGGCACGCGTGCGCCGGAGCAGCCAGAAGAAGAACGGCCCGCCCACCAGCGAGGTGAGCATGCCCAGCGGCAGATCGGCATTGGCGATGGCGGTGCGGGCCACCAGGTCCGCCACGAGCAGCACCAGCGCCCCGCCGAGCGCCGACCCCGGGACCAGCAGCCGGTGCCCCGGGCCCGCCAGGATCCGCACCAGGTGCGGCACCACGAGCCCCACGAACGCGATGATCCCGGTGAACGCCACCCCGGAGGCGACGAGCACCGCCACTAGCACGATGACGCCCTGCCGGAGTCGTTCGACGTTGACGCCCAGGTGCCGGGCGGCGCGCTCGCCGAGGGACAGCAGGTCCAGTCGACGGGACAGCGCCATCGCGATGGCGAGGCCCGTGATGACCAGCGGGGCGACGATCGCCACCGACGACCAGGACGAGCCGTTGAGCGACCCGAGCTGCCAGAAGACGATCTGCTCGCGGGCCGCGGGCGAGGCGATGAACGTGAAGAACGCGAGCAGCCCGCCGGCGAACGCGTTGATGGCGACGCCGGTGAGCACCAGGGTGACGACCTCGGTGCGGCCGCCCGACCGGGAGAGCCCGTACACCGCGAACGTGGTGATGAGGCCCCCGCCGAACGCCGCCGCCGCGACCCACGGGCCAGCGGTGAGCGCCCCGCCGAAGACGATGACCGCGCACGCCCCGACCGCGGCGCCGGAGGACACCCCGATGATGCCGGGCTCGGCCAGGGGATTGGCGAAGACGCCCTGCATCAGCGCGCCCGCGCAGCCCAGTGCGGCGCCCACCAGCAGTGCGAGGGTGATGCGAGGGAAGCGCACGAGCCACAGCGTGTTCTCACCCTGGGGGTGGCTCGGCAGCGGGCCCGCCTCCAGCCCGACCCGGTGCAGCAACGAGCCCAGCACCTCGGCGGGCGGGATGCGCACCTGCCCGACTCCCGCGGCCACGACGGCCGCGGCGAGCACACCGACGGCCAGCAGGATCAGCAGAAGCCGGCCCCGGCGGCGGCTGGGGGTGGCGAGGGGCCGGTCAGGGGGCGCCGTCGGCCGGGTCGGGGCCGCGACGTCAGCCGTCATCGGGAAGTCCCGTAGACGGCCTCGGCCAGGGCGAGCACCGTGGCCCCCGTGCGCGGGCCGAAGCTGAGCAGCGTCGTGTCGCCCATGTCGACCACGCGCCGGTTCTCACCGGCCGGGGTCTGCGCGATCCCCGTGATGCCGAGCAGCCCGTCCACCCCGCCGACGGACTTGAGGCCCTCGGAGAGCATGAGGATGACGTCCGGGGCGGAGCTGATGAGCGCCTCGCTGGTCAGGTTGACGAAGGGGCGGTCGAGCCCGACGTCGGTGCCGACATCGACTGCCCCGATCGCCTGGATCATCGCGTCCGCGCCCGATCCGGGCCCGCCCAGCAGGTAGACCCCCGCGGTGCCGCGCAGGTAGAGGAAGGCGATGCGCGGGGCGTCGCCGTCGGACGGGGCCAGCTCGAGGGCGCTGGCGATCTCGCCCTCCACCCGCTCGACCAGCGCGGCGCCGTGTTGCGGCACGCCCAGCGCCTCGGCGACGGCGGTGATCTGCGGGCCGATGCCCTCGAGCGTGCGCTCGGGGTCGAAGTAGACGACGGCGATGCCTGCCGCGCGGAGCTGGGCCTGCACCTCCGCGGGGCCAATGGAGGTGTCGGTGAGGATCACCGTCGGGTTGAGCGCGAGGATCGACTCCGCGTTGAGGTCGTGCCCGGCGGCCGAGACGAGCGGGACGTCGGCGGCCTCGGCGAACCCCGTCGCCCGGTCCCGCCCCACCACGTTGTCGCCCAGGCCCAGCGTGTAGACGATCTCCCCGAGCGTGCCGTAGAGGTCCACGGCGATGATCCGGCTCACGTCGGTGACGGTCACGTCCACGCCGTCGAACGAGCTCACCGTCACCGGGAGCTGCGGCTGTGGGTCGGTGGTGATGGGGTGGATGGCCGCATCCGCCACGACGGCTGTCGCGGGCCCGGGGCCCGGCGGGCTCGCGGGCGAGGAGGCGTCAGCGGCGGTGCAGCCGGCGAGCAGAGCGGCGCTGAGCAGCGCCGCGAGCACGGAGAGCACGGCGGAACGTGGACGCATGCGTGCGCCATTCATCATGTCTCTCCTGGTGATCCGTCCCTGACCGCGGAGGTAAGGCTAACATTAGGAAGGTAAGCCTAAGTCGTAGTACGGTCCGGCTCGTGGAACGACGTGACCTCGCCCGACGGCTCCTGGCCGTGACCGCCCTCGCCGCCTGCGCGATGACCGGCGCCGCCACCGCGTCCGCCGCGCCGGCCGGCGACCTCACCGTCTCCCAGGTCGACGGCCTCACCCCCGGGCAGGCCGTGACGGTCACCGGCGCCGGGTTCGACGAGTCCAAGGGCGTCTATGTCGCCATCTGCGTGGACAACGGCCCGGGCGCCACGCCGACTCCCTGCCTGGGCGGCGTCGACATGGAGGGCGCCACCGGCGGCTCCACCTGGATCTCCTCCAACCCGCCGTCCTACGCCGCGGGGCTCACGACGCCGTTCGGGCCCGGAGGCACGTTCGAAGTCACCCTGCCTGCCGTGGCCGAGGATGCCGTGGCCGGCGTGGACTGCCGCGAGGCATCCTGCGCCGTGACCGTCCGGTACGACCACACCCGCGCGGACGACCGCACCGGTGACGTGCTCATCCCGATCACCTTCGCCGCCGAGGGCGCTGAGGCCCCCACCGCTGAGACGCCCGCTGAGGCCCCTGCCGACGACACGACGCCTGCCCCCGACGTGACGGCGGACGACGCCGAGGCTGAGCCCGCCGACGCCGACGCCACCGTCGAGGCTGACGACGACGCGGGCGCGAACGGCGCCCTCATCGCCGGGGCGGTGGGCGTGGTGCTCATCGCCGCCGTCGTCGGCAGCCTCCTGCTGGCGCGTCGGCGCCGCGCAGGGCTGGCAGCCACGGCCTCCACGGCCACATCCACGGCCTCGGATGGCCGCCCCGACTCGACCGGCCCTCGCGCCGACTGACAGCACGCAGCACCTCCGCACGCAGCACCTCCGCACGCAGCACCTCCGCATCCGCACTGCCCGTCCATCCCTCGGCGCCTGATCGCGCCCGATCTGAAGGAGCTCTCCTGTGCTGACAGGAAAGAGGAGGGCCCGGGCAGCCGGGCGAGCCCTCGCCGCGCTGACCGCGGCCGCGATAGCCGCCACCACGGCCCTCGTCGGACTGGCCGGTGTGGCCAACGCCGAGACCGGCCTCGCCGAGGCCGCCGTGCCGACCCTGACCGTGAGCCCGGCGCAGAACCTCGACCCCGCTGTGGACCAGGTCATCACCATCACGGGCGCCGGGTTCGCCGGCGCCCTGGCCAACAACGGGATGTACGTGAACCTCGGCGCGGCTGGCGCCTGGACCCCGGGCACGGCGCCCGCCCAGAGCGGCTGGGTCGTCTCGGGCTTCGTCCCCAAGGCGACGATGACGCCCGAGGGCGGGTTC
>JAEWEI010000380.1 GCA_023389545.1 Actinomycetes bacterium
GCCTCCGAGTCGGCGGACGTCGTGATCCTGGTCGACGACGTGGACCGCGCCGCGCGGGCCATCAGCATCGGCCACCGCACCGTCCTGGTGGCCATGCAGGCCATCGGCATCGGGGTGGCGATCAGCCTGGCGCTCATGGTCGCCGCCGCCTTCGGCATGATCCCGGCGATCGTCGGCGCGGGGCTGCAGGAGCTCGTCGACCTCACCACGATCCTGTGGGCTCTGCGCGCCTCCGGGCCGGGGCGCGGCGAGCCCGCCGACCTCAACCCCGCGCCGCGCCCGCGGACGCTGCGAGCAGTCCCCGCGACCGCCTGAGGAGCCCCCGGAGCCCACTCTGACGGAAACCCGGCGAATCGTCATGAACAGGGTGGTCCACAGTTGTGGACAACTGTCCTGAATCGCCCTGCACCCGCGCTGACCTGCGCAGACCCGCCCGTGTGCTACGTGAAGTACGCCCCGGCGAGCCAGGTGGACCCCAGTCCGAGCGCGCCGACGCACACCACCAGGAACACCCCCACCCACACGATGCCGGGCAGCGGTGTGAGCCTCGCCAGGATGTCGGCGTCAGAGGACGCGCCACGGCTCCGACGCCGTGACGTCTGGAGCTCGAGCACCGCGCGCGGGGCGCCCAGCAGCAGGAACCACGTCACCAGGTAGGCGAAGGCGGACTGCAGCTCGGCGCTGCCCCACCACGTGACGCCCACCAGCACCGCGCCGCTCACGAGCACCGACCACAACCCGTACCAGTTGCGGATCTGCACCAGCAGCAGGGCGAGGGCGAGCACCAGCAACCACAGCAGGCCCACCGCGTAGCCCTTGCCGAGCAGCCACGCGGCGCCCAGCCCGAGGATCGCCGGGCCCACGTACCCGGCGAACGCGGTGGCGATCATCCCGGGGCCACGGGGCTTGCCGACCGAGAGGGTGAGCCCCGACGTGTCCGAATGCAGCCGGATCCCGGCGAGCCGCCGCCCGGTCAGCAGGGCTGTGAGCGCATGCGCGCCCTCATGCACGATGGTCAGCACGTGCCGGGTGAGCCGCCACAGCGCTGGCGCCGCTAGGCACACGAGCGCGAGTGCCAACGCACCCAGCACGATGCCCTGGGGAGGATCCGGCTGGGTGGTGGTGGCGCGGCCCCATATGTCGGTGAGCACGTTCATGGGGTCAGCGGCCTCCGGTCGGGACGAGCACATCGGTTCCGGTGGCGGTGAGCCGCACCCCCGCGTCGGAGACCGTCACGTCGGTCACCGCGACACCCTGGGGAAGCCCGTCGATGGGGATGGCCAGGTCGCTCAGCATCGACCCGAGCCCTCCGGGCAGCGACCCCGCCGAGACCTCCATCCCGCCGAGCCGGACGCTGGCCACCTCGACGTGGATCTCGCCGCCCTCCGCGCGCGGGATCAGGTGCGCCGACCACGGCAGGCCTAGGGCGTTGCCCATGGCGATGAGCTGCTCCCCCTCGGGCCTCAGCGTCACCGCGACGCCGGTGTGCTCCGTGACGAGCTGCTCAAGCGCCCCTGTGCTGAGCGTGCCGGTGACGACCGCATGCTGCACCGTGTACGGCGTCCGGGTGCTGACCCCGTTGGCGGTGACGTCCACGTCGCTGAGCGGTGTGCCGTCCAGCGTGATCGCGTCAGCGTGCGCCGTGACCTTGTCGAGCGTGCCGTTCAGCGCCTGCGTGAGGAACGGGAACCCGTGGACGTCGATCTGCGGCGTCCCGGAGACATCGAGGCTGTCCTCGACCTTGGCCACGGCCAGCCGCTCGGCGGCGGCCACCGCGACCCGGTCAGCGATCACGCCCAGCCCCACGAGGAGCACGAGCAGGACCAGCAGTGTGATGCCAAGACGTCGTCCCATCGGGTCAGCGTAAGGAGTCACGGACGCGGGGCGCCCACGGAGCCGTCAGGCCCCGGGACGCCCCGCGTCGGATGCGCATCGGCTCCGGTCAGTTCGCCGTCGCGTCGCCACTCCGCGCGGAGCCCACCACACTGGCGGCGGCGCCCCCGGCGGCTCCGCTCAGCAGGCTGTTCAGGTCGAGCCCGGTGAGGGACTTGATGACGTCCTGGCCCTCGCTGAGCACCTGCGCGACGTTCTTGGTGAGGGACGAGGCGCCGTCGGTGGAGACCACCGTCAGCGAGTCGATGGCGCCCATGGGCTCGGCTGCCGCTCGCACGATCTCGGGCATCTGCGCGATGACCTGCTGTGCGAGGACGGCGGCGCCCTGCTCCCGCAGCGCCTCGGCCTGCGCCTTTGTCGCCTCGGCGGCGGCCAGGCCCTCGGCGCGCGCCGCGGCGGCACGGGCCAGGCCCAGCGCCTCGATGGCCTTCGCCTCGGCGAGCTGGCGGTCCCGCTCGGCATTACCGGCACGGATCGTCGCCTCGGCCGCGGCCTCGGCGTCCTGCACGGCGGCGACCTTGTTCGCCTCGGCGATGCGGGTCCGCTTGAAGGCGTCGGCCTCGGTGGCGGCGTTCGCGGCGTCACGCTCGGCGTTGGCCTGCTGGACGGCGGCGTACGCGGCGGCCTCGGCCGGCTTGCGGACGTCGATGTCGAGCTGCTCCTCGGTGACCTTCGCCTGCTCGGCGAGCGCCTCGCGCTGCTCGGTGGCGACCAGGCGGTCCTGCTCGGCGCGGGCGAGCTGCCCGGCGGCCTCCGCGTTGGCGTTGGCGCGGTCGGTCTCCGCCTTGATCCCCGCCTGCTTCAGAGCGAGGTCGCGCTGCCGCTCCGCGATCTGCTCCATCGCGCTGATCTTGGCGAACTCGGAGACCTGCTGGGCCTCCGCCTCCTTGACCTCGGCGACCTGCCGGGCGCGCGCGGCCTCGGCGCGGCCCAGGTTGGACAGGTAGTCCGAGCCGGGCGTGGAGATGTCCGAGATGTTGAGCAGGTCGACCTGCAGGCCCTGCTCCGCGAGGTCCGTCTTCGTCGAGGCGACCACCGCGTCCTGCAGCGACTTCCGGTCGGAGATGATCTGCTCGATCGTCATGTCGCCGATGATGGCGCGCAGCGAGCCCTCCAGGGACTCCCGGATGACGTCGGTGAGGGTGGCCTGCTGGGAGAGGAAGCGCTGGGCGGCACGCCGCACGCCCTCCTCGTCGCCACGGACCTTGAAGTTGATGGACGCCTTGATGGCGAGCTTGATGCGGTTGCGGTCCACACCCTCGACGGTGATGCCGATCTGCCGCTGCTCGAGCGAGATCGGGAAGCCCTGCTGGAGCAC
>JAEWEI010000053.1 GCA_023389545.1 Actinomycetes bacterium
CGCCGGCGCCCAGCAGGTGGCGTCGGGCGCGGCTGCCCTGAACGCTGGCCTGACGTCTGCTGGAGCCAAGGTGCCTGAACTCCTTGGCGGGCTCACGACTCTGGACGCGGGCCTCGCGACGATCCAGGCAGGGCTCACTCAACTGGCCGGGCCCGCGGGCGCCGACAAGATCATCGTCGGCATCGGGGCGACCGCCTCGCCCGAGACACTTCTGCACGGAGTCGACCAACTCCGCCAGGGCCTCGCACCGCTTGGCCCTGGCTTGACGGAGCTCAGTGCAGCAACCGCCGCGTCGAGCACGGGAGCCCGAGAGGCCGCCACCCATATCCGGGGTGTGGCGACCAGCCTCGCGGCCACTGATCCCACGGCCGCTGGCACCCTCACCCTCATCGCCGACAAGCTCGACAGCGCGGTGGTAGCCGACCCCACCAAGCCTCCAATGGCCATGGCCCTCGACCGGATCAGCGACAAGCTCGCCGAGTCGTCCACAGCGATCTCCGGCACGGCGCTCCCCGGCCTCGTGCGGGTCGAGTGTGGGCTGAGCGCGGCATCGCTCCCGGTGTGCGACCCCAAAAGGCCAGGGGTCCTCGAAGGGCTGCTCGCGGTCCGTGCGGGGATCGGCGCCACGACCGACCCGACAACAAGCAAGACCCTGCAGGGCGGCATCAACGCGGCGCGTGCGGGGGTCGGCCAGCTTTCCGCCGGAGGCCAGACGCTCGTGGGTGGACTCGGGCAGCTCGCCGACGGCGCGTCCGCACTGAAGACGGGCTCGTCGCAGCTCGCCGGTGGCACGCGTCAGCTCGCGACGGGCGCCGGCCAGCTCGCCACCGGCACCGGGCAGCTCGCCGATGGCGCGGCACGCCTCGCGGGTGGCCTGCGCACCGCCGCCGACGGGTCGCAGACACTGGCCGATGGGCTCGGCACGGCTGCCGACGGCGCCCCGGCGATCGTGGACGGCGCGGAGCAGCTCTCCGAGCAGGGCACCTCGGTGCTCGTGGAGACGGGCGCGTCGACGGCCGCCGACTACGGCGTGAAGTACGCCGTGATCGAGGCGGGCGCTGCGCGGGCCGCCGATGAGTCGATGGCGTACGGCGGCCCGGAGGGCGCGGCGTCGGTGACGGCGTACTCGATCGAGATCGCCGGGGCCGATGGCTCGGGCGCCAGCTCGGTGGGCCGGGGCGCGGCGGCCGCGGCGCTGTTCGGGCTGGGTGGGGCGCTCGCCGCGTTCGCGCGGCGCCGGTTCGCCTAGCGGTCATGGCGTCGCCGATGGGCGTCGCGTGCGATGTGGCGTCGCGTGCTGGGCTCCGGCCTGGCGCGCGACGCCCGCTCGCGTGGTGGACGCGCCTGTCCGCGCATCGGACGCAGCCGTCCGGCCCGCCGCCACGGCACCCTGAGCGGCCGCGCCCGGGAACCAGGGCCCGGGTCCGGGCGCCCCCTGATGCCTGGCGCCAGCGCGCCGACCAGACTGGTGCCAGAGCGCCGGCGAGCCAGGCTGGCGCCACCAGCACGGACGAGGTCACGTATGCGCTCCCGCTCGATCGCCCTTCTCACCGGCACGCTCGCGGTGTCGGTTGCCCTGGTGGGCTGCGGCCCTGTGATCACCAATCAGGGCGAGTCGGTGACAGAGGAGCGCTCGATCAGCGACGTGGCCGAGGTGCGCCTGCAGACGTCCGGGAACCTCACACTGGCCGTTGGCGACGAGCCGTCATTGACCGTCACCGCGGGCAAGAACGTCCTGGACCACCTCACCACCGACGTGAGCGGCGACGCCCTGGTGCTCGACACCGACGGCAGCTGGGGCAACCACGGGGCGATCGACTACACGCTGACGCTCCCCCGCCTCACCGACCTGACCGTCGCCGGCAGCGGTGACGTGCGCGGCCAGATCGCCTCGGGCGAGACCCTGTCGGTGACGATCAAGGGCAGTGGCGACGTCCGGCTCGACGAGGTGGACGCCGTCGAGTTCCGGGTCTCGATCTCCGGCAGCGGAGATGTGCGGCTCGCCGGCTCCGCGGAGCGCCAGGACGTGGAGGTCAAGGGCAGCGGCGACTATGACGGGCTCGAACTCGACTCCCAGGAGGCAGTGGTGGACGTCGCGGGCTCGGGCAACGTGGAGGTCCGGGTGAGCGACCGCCTCGACGCGACGATCGCGGGCAGCGGCTCCATCCGCTACGAGGGCGACCCCCGGGTCAACAGCACCACCCGTGGCTCCGGGAGCATCGAGCAGCGCTGACCCGCGGCGCCTTCCCGGGCAGTGCCTCCCCGCGCAGCGCCGCCTGCCCGCGTCTACGGTGGCTGCCATGGCGCCCACGAAGACGCCGGCGGTGGAGCTCGACGTGCGGGGTCGCACCGTCCGCGTGAGCAGTCCGGACAAGGTCTACTTCCCCGCGCGCGGGCTGACGAAACTCGACGTGGTCGAGTACTTCGTCTCCGTGGGCGATGGCATCCTGGGCGCGTTGATCGACAGGCCCACGACGCTCGAGCGCTGGCCGAAGGGCGTGTTCGAGGGCGCGAAGATGGCGACTCGGGCCGACTCGACAGGCGACGCGTTCTACCAGAAGCGCGTGCCGCAGGGCGCGCCGGAGTACGTGGAGACCGCGCGCATCGCGTTCCCGAGCGGCCGCACCGCGGATGAGGTGTGCCCCACCGAGCTGGCAGTGGTGGCGTGGGCGGCGAACCTCGGCACGATCACGTTCCACCCGTGGCCGGTGAGCCGCGCGGACGTCGAGGCGCCCGATCAACTGCGCATCGACCTGGACCCGCAGCCCGGCACTGACTTCGCCGACGCGGTGCGCGTGGCGCCCGTGGTGCGCGAGGTGCTGCATGAGCTGGGGATGGAGGGCTGGCCCAAGACGTCCGGCGGACGCGGGCTGCACATCTTCGTGCCCATCGAGCCCCAGTGGACGTTCACGCAGGCGCGCCGGGCCACGATCGCGCTGGGCCGGGAGGTGGAGCGGCGCCTGCCGGAGCAGGTGACCATGCACTGGTGGAAGGAGGAGCGCGGCCGCAAGATCTTCATCGACTACAACCAGATGGCCCGCGACCGCACCATCGCCTCCGCGTACTCGGTGCGGGCCAACTCGC
>JAEWEI010000375.1 GCA_023389545.1 Actinomycetes bacterium
TGCTGGTGCTCTCGGTCGACGCGCGCCGTGTGACGGGCGACGTCCGCACCGATTCGGGCTACGAGGTGACGACCCACGGCGGCCGCACCGGCACCGGGATCGACGCCGTCGAGTGGGCCGCGCGCGCTGCCGAGCTCGGCGCCGGGGAGATCCTGCTGAACTCGATGGACGCGGACGGCACCACGGCGGGCTTTGACCTGGACATGCTCCGCGACGTGCGCCGGGAGGTCCGGGTGCCGTTGATCGCCAGCGGGGGAGCGGGCACTCCCGAGCACTTCGCGGAGGCGGCGCGCGCGGGCGCGGACGCCGTCCTGGCGGCGAGCGTGTTCCACTTCGGCACGCTCAAGGTGGCCCAGGTCAAGGACCACCTGCGGGCCGCCGGAATCACCGTTCGCTAGGACGCGCGACTGGGCCTCAGCCGCCGGGCAGCGTGACACGCATCGCGTCGACCGCGTGCGGGGCGCCGTCGAGGGCCACCTGTGCGGCCGCGCCGCGCCCGAAGACGTGCAGCACCAGCTCCGAGACGGCGCCGCGCACCACCACCGTGCCCTGGTCGCCGGTGGGCCTGCGCACCGCGCGCCGCACACCGTCGGGCCGCACGAGCACGACGCCGGCGCCGGAACGCCGGTAGGCGAGCGGCGCCATCCGCAGCAGGTGGCGCCACAGCGCGTCGGTGCGGGCGGCGTCGAGCACGCGGGGCTCGGCGCCGCCGCCGCCGCGGCGCACGTCCTCGGTGTGGACGAAGAACTCCAGCACGTTGGCGGCGTCGCCGGCCCAGCCCAGCGGGTGCCAACGGCGCGGGCCTTGCGCGATCTGCGCGAGGAGGGAGTCGAACCCGTGGGCGGTGGCGCCCAGCGCGGCGGCGTCCTCGATGGCCTGGTCGGCGCGCCCCGCGAGCGGGCCGCCCCCGAGGCCGGCGGGCACGACGAGCGAGCGCTCCCGCAGCACGACGTGCGCGGCCAGGTGGCGGCTGCGCCATCCGTCGCACAGCGTGGGCGCGTCTGGCCCGACGTCGGACAGGGCCTGGACCAGGTCTGCGCGCTCGAGCGCGTGCCACGTCGTCATGCGCGCATCGTCCCACGTCACGGGCCCTCGCGGGCTGCTGTCGGCGCCCCGTGAGAGGATCCTCAGACCCCACCAGCCCCATGGAAGGACCGTTGTGCCCGCGCGCCCCGCTGCACCGCGTCAGGTCGCGCTGACCGGATCCCTGGCCCGACGATCCGCGCTCCTCCTGTGGCGGGGCATCACGTCCCAGCCGCGCACGTACGTGCTGGCCATCGGCACGTCGGCGCTGTTCGGCGCGTCGACAGTGGCGGTGAGCAGCGTCCTGGGCGTGGTCACGGACGACGTGGTGGTTCCCGCGCTCGGCGGCTCGGTGGAGGCGCGCGGGCGGATCTGGCTCGCAGGGCTCGCGCTCGCCGCGGTCGCGGTCACCCTGGCGCTCAGCGTGGCAGGCCGCCGCGTGTTCGCGGGCATGGGCGTCGCCGACCAACAGGCGGGGTTCCGGGCCAAGGTCACCCGCCAGTACCTGCGGCTGCCGATGTCGTGGCACCGGCGCCACCCGACGGGCCAACTGCTGTCGAACGCCAACGCCGATGTCGAGGCCGCGACGTCCGTGTTCAACCCGCTGCCGTTCGCGCTGGGCGTCGTGGTGATGATCGGAGTCGCGGCGGTGCAGCTCCTGCGCACCGATGTGTGGCTCGCACTGGCGGCCCTGGTCGTGCTGCCACTGGCCATGGTCGCGAACGTCCTCTTCGAGCGCAGGATGTCGCCGGCCGTCACCCGCGCCCAGCAGCTCCGGGCCGAGGTCTCGGACATCGCGCACGAGAGCTTCGAGGGCGCCCTGCTGGTCAAGTCTCTCGGCGCGGAGGACCGCGAGGAGCGACGGTTCACGGCGAGCGCACAGACGCTGCGCGACGCGAACATCCGGGTCGGGGTGATCCGCGCGTTCTTCGACCCGACCATCGACGCGCTGCCGGGCCTGGGGACGCTGCTCCTGCTGCTGGTCGGCGCGGCACGGGCCGCCGAGGGCGCCGTGAGCACCGGCGACATCGTCTCGGCCGCCTACCTGCTGACGTTGATGGCGGTGCCCGTGCGCGCGTTCGGGTGGGTGCTGGGCGACCTGCCGCGCGCGCTCGTCGGCCATGACCGCGTCGCGCGGGTCCTCGACTCGCGCAGCACGCTGGAGCCGGGCGACGGCGGCCTGCCGCGCACCGCGGAGGGCGCGCGCGTGACGCTGCGGGACGTGGGCGTGCGCGTGCCGTCCGGCAGCGGCTCCGCCGAGCTGCTGGCCGGCGTCGACCTCGAGCTCGCGCCCGGCCGCACCATCGCCCTCGTGGGCCCCACCGGCTCCGGCAAGACGACGCTGGCCTCGATGCTGAGCCGGCTGATCGACCCGTCGAGCGGCGCGGTCGAGATCGACGGCTGCGACCTGCGCTCGTTGCGCGCGGACGCGATCACCTCCCAGGTGGCGCTCGTGGCGCAGACGACGTTCGTGTTCGAGGACACGGTGCGCGGCAACGTCACGCTGGCGGACGTCGACGAGCCCGGGGCTCCGAGCGACGACGAGGTCTGGGCGGCACTGCGGCTGGCCCGGGTGGACGACGTGGTCCGGGCGCTGCCCGGCGGCCTGGACGCGCCCCTCGGCGAGCGCGGGTCGAACCTCTCGGGCGGCCAGCGCCAGCGGCTCGCGCTGGCCCGAGCGCTCGTGCGCCGGCCCCGGCTGCTCGTGCTCGACGATGCGACCTCGGCCGTCGACCCGGGCGTCGAGCAGCAGATTCTCACCGGGCTCCGCGCGGGCGCCATCGAGGGAGCCGCGTCGCCGACGGTGCTGATGGTCGCCTACCGCATGTCCTCGGTGAGCCTCGCCGACGAGGTGGTGCACCTCGAGGGCGGCCGGGTGGTCGACCGGGGCACGCATGCCGAGCTGCTGGCCCGCGACCCCGGGTACCGGGAGCTCGCCACCGCCTACGAGCAGGAGTCGGCGCGCCGCGCGGCCGAGCTGGACGAGGCCGCCGAGCTGCCGACCGGAGGGCCCCGATGACCGCCCCCGCCACCACCGAGCCGACCACCTCGGCGCCTGCCGCGCCGGATCAGGGCGCGCACCGCATCGGCGCGTCGACGCTGGGCGTCTGGGGCACCCTGCGCCGCGGGGCGCAGGTCTCCCCGGAGCTGCTCGACGGCATCGCGCTGACGCTGCTGCTCGCGCTGCTCGCCGCGGCCGGGCGGATCGTGGTGCCGATCGCGGTGCAGCAGACCATCGACACGGGCATCCTGGCCGACGGTGGCCCCGACACGAGGCGGGTGGCGACGCTCGTGGCCCTGGCGGTGGCGGGGCTGCTCGCCGGCGCCGCCTGCTCGGCACTGGTCAACGTGCGGCTGTTCCGCGCCAGCGAGCGCGGGCTGCTGGCCCTGCGGGTGCGGGCCTTCCGGCACGTGCACGACCTGTCGGTGCTGACCCAGAACACCGAGCGACGCGGGTCGCTCGTCTCGCGCGTGACCTCGGACGTCGACACCATCTCGATGTTCGTGCAGTGGGGCGGCATCATGCTGCTCGTCTCGCTGCTGCAGCTCACCGTCGCGACAGTGCTCATGGCCGTCTACTCCTGGCAGCTGACGATCCTGGTCTGGCTGTGCTTCCTGCCGCTGATGGTGGCGCTCGGCCCGCTGCAGAAGCGCGTCAACGCCGCGTACACGGCGGTGCGCGAGCAGATCGGCGCCATGCTCGGCGCCATCTCCGAGGCCGTCGTGGGCGCGGAGACCATCCGCGCCTACGGGGTGCAGGCCCGCACACAGCGCAAGATCGACCGCGCGATCCGCGGCACGCGCAACGCGATGGTGCGCGCGCAGAACACCGTCGCCCTCGTGTTCTCCAGCGGAGTGCTGGTGGCGAACCTCGTGCTCGCCGCCGTCGTGGTGGGCGGCACCTATCTGGGCATCGCGGGCGACCTGAGCGTCGGGCGGCTGCTGGCCTTCCTGTTCCTGGTCCAGCTCTTCACCGGGCCCGTCCAGATGGCCACCGAGGTGCTCAACGAGCTGCAGAACGCGGTGGCGGGCTGGCGCCGCGTGCTGGCCGTCATCGAGACGCCGGTCACGGTCGTCGACGCCGGCCCCGACGCGCCGCGGTCCCCGCGGGGCCCGGCGGCCGTCACGCTGCGCGACGTGGGCTTCGCCTACCCTGGCGGCCCGCCCGTGCTGGACGGCGTGGACCTCGAGCTGCCCGCGGGCGCCTCCGTGGCGGTGGTCGGCGCGACCGGCTCGGGGAAGACCACGATGGCCAAGCTCGTCGGGCGCCTTATGGACCCGACCTCGGGCCAGGTGCTCCTCGACGGGGTGGACGTTCGCGGGATCGGCCTGGCGAACCTGCGTGAGCGGGTCGTGATGGTGCCCCAGGAGGGGTTCCTGTTCGACACGACGCTCGGGGAGAACATCGCGCTGGGGATGCGCGGCGTGGACGTGCCCGCCCCGGAGGTGTGGGAGCCCGCCGCTCGCGCGGCCCTGGTCGAGCTGGGGCTGGGCGAGTGGCTCGACGAGCTCCCGCAGGGGCTGCGGACGCCCGTGGGCCAGCGCGGTGAGTCGTTGTCGGCGGGGGAGCGCCAGCTCGTCGCGCTGGCCCGCGCCCACCTGGCCGGCGCCGACCTGCTCGTGCTTGACGAGGCCACCTCGGCGGTCGACCCAGCCACGGAGGTGCGCATCGCGCGGGCGCTGCGCTCGCTGACCCGGGGCCGCAGCACGCTCACGATCGCGCACCGGCTGTCCACCGCCGAGGCGGCTGACCTCGTGGTGGTGGTCGACGCGGGCGAGGTCGTCGAGGTGGGCACCCACCATGAGCTCGTCGCACGCGGCGGCTCCTACGCCGGAATGCACGCGAGCTGGGTGTCCCAGACCCGCTGAGCGTCCGGGCGTCGGACCGCGCGACCAGCGCCCACGCCCGCGTGGGAAGATCCAGGGGTGCCCGCAACGACCCCGCCCGCCACGAACCCGACACCCGGAACCGGCCTCGACCCGGCCGTGGCAGCGCGCTTGCGCCGTGACGCCGCTGGCCTCGTCGCCGCGGTGGTGCAGCAGCACGACACCGGCGAGGTGCTCATGGTCGGCTGGATGGACGACGAGGCGCTGCGCCGCACGCTGACCTCGGGCCGGGTCACGTTCTGGAGCCGGTCGCGCCAGGAGTACTGGCGCAAGGGCGACACGTCCGGCCACGCCCAGTACGTGAAGTCCGTCAGCCTGGACTGCGACGGTGACGCGCTGCTCGTGCGCGTCGACCAGGTCGGCGCGGCCTGCCACACGGGCACGCGCACCTGCTTCGAGGCGGGCGGCGACCTGCCCGCCGTCGTGGGCTGGCGCCCGGAGCCGGACGCCGAGAGCACACTCCCCACCCCGCCCCACCCTCGAGGAGCATGATGAGCGCACCCGCCGTCCCCGCCGCGACGACAGCCGTCGAGGTCCCCTGGGGCGCGACGTGGCCGCTGCTCGAGGAGTTCCGCGCCCTCGCCGCCGAGCGGCGCGTGGTGCCCGTGGTGCGGCGCCTGCTCGCGGACGACGTGACGCCGGTTGGCCTGTACCGGACGCTCGCGCAGGGGCGCCCGGGGACGTTCATCCTGGAGTCCGCGGAGTCGGACGGCGCCTGGTCGCGATACTCGTTCATCGGCGTGCGGTCGCGTGCGACCTTGACGGCGCGTGAGGGGCGCGCGGTGTGGCACGGCGACGTCCCGGTGGGGGTGCCGCTCGACGGCGACCCTGTCGAGGTGCTCGGCGCGACGCTCGAGGTGCTGCGCACTCCCGCAGTGCCGGGCCTGCCCCCGCTCACCGGGGGGCTGGTCGGCGCCCTCGGCTGGGACGTGGTGCGGCACTGGGAGCCGACTCTGCCGGCCCGGGCCCCCGAGGAGCTCGGCGTGCCGGAGCTGACCATGTGCCTGGCGAGCGACCTCGCGGTGGTCGACCACCACGACGGCTCGGTGTGGCTGATCGCCAACGCGATCAACTTCGACGACACCGACGAGCGGGTCGACGACGCGCACACCGACGCCCTGGCCCGGCTGGACGCGATGCAGGAGGGCCTGCTGCGCCCGGCGCCCCCCGCGGCGTCGGCTCTGGCGGGCGCGCCAGAGCCGGTCCTCGAGTTCCGCACCGCACGCGAAAACTTCGAGGCGTCGGTGCGCGCGGGCCAGGAGGCCATCCGCGACGGCGAGGTGTTCCAGGTGGTCCTCTCCCAGCGCCTGGACCTGGAGTGCGCCGC
>JAEWEI010000088.1 GCA_023389545.1 Actinomycetes bacterium
GTTCGGGGTGGCCTCGTTGATCTCGCAGTTCATCCCGTTGGCCGTGCTCTCGGCGGCGGTGATCATCTCGTTCCGCGCCGGCTTCTTCAACATCGGCGGCGAGGGCCAGCTCTTCATCGGCGCGTTCTGCGGCGCCTGGGCGGGCTTCACGTTCACGGACCTGCCGGCGCCGCTGCTCACCGTGCTGATGATGGTGTGCGGCATGCTCGGCGCGATGATCTGGGGCGCGATCCCCGGCGCGCTGCTCGCCTTCTGGCGGGTGGACATCATCGTCACGACGCTCATGATGAGCACCATCGCGACGCTGCTCACCGCCTACCTGGTGACCGGCCCGTTCCGGGACCCGGGCGCCGGCCTGGCCGCCTCGCCGAAGATCCTCCCGGGCGCGCGATTGCCCATGTTCAGCGCGCCGTACGGGCTGGGCATGGACCTCGTGGTGGCGCTGCTCATCGTGGTCGCCCTGGGCCTGGTGCTCACGCGCTCGGTGTGGGGCCTGCGGGTCCGCCAGCTCGGCGAGATGAACCGCTTCGCGGAGTACACGGGCGTCAACCCGAAGATGATGAGCATCCAGGTGATGGCCATCTCCGGCGCCGTCGCCGGGCTCGCCGGGACGCTGTTCGTGCTCGGCCCCAACGGCGGCCGGTTCCTGCAGACGTTCTCCCCCGGTTACGGGTTCCTCGGCATCACCGTGGCGCTGCTCGCCCGCCTCAACCCGTGGGCGGCCGTCCTGGCGGCGGCGTTCTACGCCAACATGATGGCCGGCTCGAATGCCATGCAGATCAACACCTCGGTGCCGTTCCCGCTGGTCAACGTGCTGCAGGGCCTGATCATCCTGTCGATCACCGCCGTGTTCCTGGTGGACCGCCGCACCCGTGACCGGATCCTGGCGATGCTGCCGGGCCGCCGCCGCACGGCTGTGGCCACCGCCGGGGCCGGTTCCGCGGCCGTGGACGGCGATCTGCGCAAGGAGCCCGTGATGGCCGCCAGCCCTGGCGCCACCACCACACCGCCAGACCCTGGCGGCACACCCCCCACGTCGCACCGCGGCGCCGACGCCAAGAACCGAGGAGACCTCTGATGGGCGTCCTGGAGCAGATCTTCACCGCGTCCATGCTCTTCGTCATCCTGATGAAGGTGGCCCCGCTGCTGCTCGCCGCGATCGGCGGCGCGTTCACCCAGCAGGGCAACATCCTCAACATCGGGCTCGAGGGCATGATGCTGATCGGCGCGTTCACGTCGATCGCCGTGGGCTCCGCCACGGGCAGCGCCCTGGTCGGGGTCGGTGCGGCGGTGGCCGCCGCACTCGTGCTGGCCCTGATCTATGCGGGGGCGACCCTGTGGCTCAAGGCCGACTTCATCGTGGTCGGCATTGGTGTGAACCTGCTGGCCGCGGGGCTGTCCGTGTTCTTGCTGCAGGTCTTCTACGGCAACCCGGGCGTCACCCCGCCGCACGCCAGCATCCGGCTGCCGCGCATCTCCCTCGGCCCGCTCGCCGAGATCCCGGTGCTGGGCCCCGCGTTGCACAACCAGACGGCGCTCGTGTGGTTCGCGCTGCTGGTCGTGCCGATCGCCTCGATCGTGCTGTACCGCACCAAGTACGGCGTGCACCTGCGGGCGGTGGGCGAGGACGAGGCCGCCGCCGAGGCCGCCGGCATCGGGGTTCGCAAGGTCCGGTTCCAGAGCATCCTCATCTCGGGCGTCCTGTGCGGCATCGCCGGCGCGCAGCTCGCGATGGCGACACTCGGCTCGTTCACCGCGAACATGACCTCGGGCCGCGGGTTCATCGCAGTCGCGGCCCTCACGTTCGGACTGGGCAAGCCGGTGCGGACGATGGTCGCGGCGTTCATCTTCGGCGCGGCAGACGCCATCGCCGACCAGCTCGGCATCGCCGGGTTCAACTCCAACCTCGCCCTGATGACGCCGTACGTCATCACGATCATCGCGCTGGTCCTCGTGGGCATCCGCTTCCACAAGGTCCGCACCAAGGCGCCGTCAGCGACGCCGGCCCCGCAAACCGCCTGACCCCACCCCTCGCACCGCACGTCCCCACGGCGACGGCACGGCAGACGCCGTCGCTGTGGGCCGGTGCGCCCAGATCCTGCAAGGAGCACACCATGACCGAACGCATCATCCTCGACTGCGACCCCGGGCACGACGACGCCCTGGCGATGATCCTCGCGGCGGGCAACCCCGGCATCGAGCTGGTCGCCGTGACCACCTGCGCCGGGAACCAGACGCTGGAGAAGGTCACCCGCAACGCCCTGTCGGTGTGCGCCATCGCGGGCATCGACGTGCCCGTCGCGGCCGGCTGCCAGGGCCCGATGGTGCGCCCGCAGATGGTGGCGCCGGACATCCACGGCGAATCGGGCCTCGACGGCCCGGTGCTCCCCGCGCCCGTCCGCGAGCTGGATCCCCGGCACGCGGTGGACCTGATCATCGACGAGGTGATGGCCGCCGAGCCCGGCACCATCACGCTGGTGCCCACGGGCCCGCTGACCAACATCGCCCTGGCGATGAACAAGGAGCCGCGCATCATCGAGCGGGTCAAGCAGGTCGTCCTCATGGGCGGCGGCTACACCCGGGGCAACCGCACCCCGGCGGCGGAGTTCAACATCATCGCCGACCCGGAGGCCGCGCAGGCCGTGTTCGCGGGGGCCTGGAAGGTCGTCATGGTGGGGCTGGACCTCACGCACCAGGCGACGGCCGACGCGGACGTGGTGGCCCGGATCGCGGCCATCGACTCGCCGCTGTCGGAGTTCGTGGTGGAGATCCTCGAGTTCTTCGGCGAGACGTACCGCAAGCACCAGGGTTTCGACGCCCCGCCCGTGCACGACCTGTGCTGTGTGGCGTGGCTCGTGGACCCGAACGTGTTCACCACCCGCAGCGCGTTCGTCGCCGTGGAGCTCACCGGGACGTGGACCACCGGCATGACGGTCACCGACTTCGAGTTCCTGCTGGGCCAGGCGCACAACACGGATGTGGCCGTCCAGCTCGACAAGCCGCTGCTGTGGGACATGACCGTCGACGCCATCGCCGCGCTCTCGGCGCGGAAGGCCGGCTGACCATGACCGAGATCATCTTCGACTGCGACACCGGCGTCGACGACGCCATGGCGATCATGTACGGCGCCGGCAACGGCGCGCAGTTCGTCGCGTGCACCGTCACCCACGGCAACGTGCCCGTGCACGTGGGCGCCCGCAACACGCTGACCATCCTCGACGCGGTGGGCCTCACCGACGTGCCGGTCCACCAGGGGGCCGCGCGCCCGATGGCGCAGCCGCTGCTCACCGCCGAGTTCGTGCACGGCCACGACGGGCTGGGCGACGCCGGGCATCCGCACTCGTCGCGCGAGCTCGCTGGCACGCTGGCCGCCGCGGAGATCGTCCGGCTCGCGCGCAGCCGCCCCGGCGACCTCACGCTCGTGGCCGTCGGCCCGCTCACGAACATCGGGCTGGCGCTGCTGCTCGAGCCCGACCTGCCGCGCCTGATCCGCCGGGTCGTGGTGATGGGCGGCGCCGCGGGTGTGCCCGGCAACGCGTCCGAGACCGGCGAGGCGAACATCTGGCACGACCCGGAGGCCGCGCAGCTCGTCCTCGACGCGCCGTGGGACCTGGTGCTGGTGGGCCTAGAGATCACCATGAGCACCGCCATGCCGCCCGACGTCGTGGCCCGGCTGGAGGCCGTCGACACCCCGCACGGCCGGATGCTGTGGCAGTCGATGCAGCACTACATCGACGTGTACGAGCCGCTGGTGGGGGAACGCACCTGCGTGCTGCACGACCCGCTGGCGATGGCCCTCGCCCTGGACCCGGACCTGGCGACGTACCGCCTGGTGCGGGCCAGCGTCGAGCTGCGCGGCGAGAAGACCCGCGGCCAGGTCGTCGCGGACCTGCGCGGCTACGAGGCCGACCCGGTCGACCCGCTTGAGCCCGGCGTGGTGCGCCTCGTCGACACGCTCGACC
>JAEWEI010000139.1 GCA_023389545.1 Actinomycetes bacterium
AGCACTGTCGATCCGCGGACGGTGAGCCGGCAGGGCAGCAGCTCCACGCCGTGAGTCCGCTGGCCCTCGATGGCCTTGGTGAGGCGCTCGGCGGCGATGCGCCCGAGCGCCTCGAACGACATGTCGATGCTGGTGAGCTGGGGGCGCGCGCCGGTGACGAGGATCTCCCAGTTGTCGAAGGACGCGATGGCGATCTGCTCGGGGACGGCGATGCCGCGCTCGTGCAGCGTGTCGAGGGCGCCGCGGGCGATCTGGTCGCTGCCACAGATGATGGCGTCGAGATCGGGCTCCTGGTCGAGGAGCCGCTGGGCTGCGGCGCGGCCCCACTGCTCGGACCAGTTGCCGAAGAGCGTGTCTCCGCCGATGAGTGGGAGCCCGGCCGCCTGGAGCGCGGCGCGGATGCCCTCGTCGCGGGACACGGCGGCGTCGTACCCGGGGTCGCCGCCGATGTGCGCGATGCGGCTGCGACCGGTGGCGATCAGGTGCTCGACGGCGAGGCGCCCGGCGCTGACGTTGTCGGGGACGAGCGAGCAGTCCTGTGGGTCGTCCGAGGGCGCGTAGGCGTAGACGACCGGCACGGGCAGGTCGCCGAGCGACGGACGGGGCTCGGTGCGGCTGCCCACCACGATGAGCCCGTCGACGCGTCGCCGCAGGAGCGCTTGCAGGTGGTACTGCTCCCGGATCGCGTCGCCGCGCGCGTCGCAGAGGAACACCGACATCTTGCCGGAGCCGAAAGCGTCTTCGGCGCCCATGAGGATCGGGATGGAGAACCGGCCCTCGAGGTCGTGGGTGAGGAGGCCGACGGTGCCGGTCTGCCCGGCGATGAGGCTCTGGGCGAGCGTGTTGGGGGTGAAGGAGATCCGGTTCGCGATGTCGACGACGCGCTGCCGGGTTTCGGGGTGGACGTTGTCGCGCCCGTTCAGCGCCTTGGAGGCGGTGGCCACTGAGACGCCCGCGAGCCGGGCCACATCTTTGAGCGTGGGGTTGCGGGGTCGGCTGGCGACCGGTGTGTCAGCGGCCTCATGGGCCGCTGTGAGGGGCTCGTCCACCCGTCGTCATCCCTTCGTTGGAACTGTTTGACCAGCGCGTAGGGCGATGCTAGCGTCCCGAAAAGCATTTCGGCGAGTTTCGTTGCAGGGCGCCGAGATGAGTCGGGGCCGACGAAGGCGCCGACGCGGGCGAAGTCAATCCAGGCTCGAGCCCTATGCGCGAACTCAAAGAGGAGATCCGTTGAACATCAAGGTGAGGAAGGGCGCCCGCGCCCTCGGCGTCATCTCGGTGGTGGGCGCCCTGGCGCTCACCGGCTGCTCCAGCAGCGACTCGGGATCCGAAGACGGATCCTCCGCAGGCGGGTCGGAGCTGACCGTCTGGCACTACTTCAGCGCCGACAACCAGGTCAAGCTCATGGACGACTACGCCGAGAAGTTCGAGGCGGCCCACGAGGACGTCGAGGTCAAGAACGTTTTCGTCCCCTACGACCAGCTCAACTCGAAGCTCATCTCCGCGGCGGGCGCCAAGACCGGCCCCGACGTCGTCGTCTTCAACGGCGCCGACGCCTCGACCCTGGCCCTCGCCGGCGCGCTGGCGCCGCTCGACGAGCAGTGGGGCTCCTTCGCCGACGCGGACCAGTTCCCCGACTCGGTCATCCACACCGTCGACGACTCGATCTACGCCGTGCAGGGCTACGTGAACCTGCTAGGCCTCTGGTACAACGCCGACATCCTCGCCGAGATCGGCGTCGAGGCGCCCACCACGATCGACGACCTCGAGGCCGCCATGGCGGCAGCGAAGGACGCCGGCAAGGGCGGCATCACCCTCTCCGGCCTGCCGCAGTCGCAGGGCGAGTGGCAGGCGTACCCGTGGCTCACTAGCCAGGGCTTCGACTACACCGACCCGCAGGCCGCCGACCTCGAGTCCGGCTTCTCCATGGTGCGCGAGTGGGTCGACAACGGCTGGCTCTCGCAGGAGTCGGTCACGTGGGACCAGACCGTCCCGTTCCAGCAGTTCACCGGCGGCAACTACGCGTTCGCCGCGAACGGCAACTGGCAGATGGGCGCCGCGGCAGCCGACGCGAGCTTCGAGTATGGCGTGGTGCCGCTGCCCGTGGGTGACTCGGGCAAGGTCTACCTGGGCGGCGAGGGCGAGGGCATCGGCGCGCACGCCAAGAACCCCGAGCTCGCCTGGGAGTACCTGAAGGCGACCTACCTCGACGCCGAGGGGCAGCTCCTCGCCGTCAGCAACGTCGGCAGCCTGCCGTCGCGCGCCGACGCGTCCACCGACGAGGCGGTGACTGGCAACCCGCTGCTCAAGCCGTTCGCCGACTCGGTGACCGCCGCCGGGGCGAACTACCCCGACAGCATCGTCCCCGCCGCGAGCGTGGCCGACCTGCAGATCACCGTGGGCCAGGCGTGGAGCGCCGCGATCGGCGGCCAGCAGGACCCGGCGAAGGCCGCCGAGAGCGTGATGGCCGCGCTGCCGTCGCTGCTCAAGAAGTAACGACCCGCCGAGACTGAGGGGCGCTGGCACCGATGGCACTGACCATGGACGAACAACCGACCAGGAAGGCGTCATCGGCGCCAGCGCTCAGGCGCGACAAGAACCGGGGGCGGCGGCTGTACTTCATCGCGCCCGCGGTGATCTTCCTCGCCGCATTCTCGTTCTACCCCTTGCTGCAGCTCGTGCGGATGAGCGTCAGCAAGGTCACCTCGATCACGCTGAACTCCTCCTGGGCGTTCACCGGGCTCGAGAACCTCCGCAAGGGCCTCGAGGGCGAGATGCCCGACGCGCTTGGGCGCACAGCGGTCTTCGTGGTCGTGGTCACCGTGCTCGGCCTCGTCGGCGGCCTCGCCGCGGCGATCGCGCTGCGCGGCACGGGCAAGTGGTCGACGGTGCTGCTGGCCCTCATGGTGTTCGTGTGGGCCCTGCCGCCCGTCGTCAACGGCAGCGTCTGGAAGTTCCTGCTCGGCGACGCGGGCCTGTTCAACACCGTGATCACCGGCCTGGGGATGGACACCGTCCCGTTCTTGTACGACCAGAGCTGGGCGCTGATGTCCGTCGCCTTCGTGAACTCGTGGGCCGTCATCCCGTTCAACGCCCTGGTGTTCCGGGCCGCGATCCTCACCATCCCGAACGAGGTGTTCGAGGCCGCGCAGCTCGACGGCGCCCGGCCGTGGCAGGAGATCAAGCACATCATGATGCCCGCCGCCCGGCCCACGCTGCTGGTGCTGACGGTGCTCACCGTCGTCTACGCGTTCCGCAGCTTCGACTTCATCTACGTCATGACCTACGGCGGGCCCGGGACGGCGACCAACACGCTGCCGTTCCTCGGCTACATCCAAGCGTTCGTCCGGTACGACTTCGGCCTCGGCGCCGCGACCTCCGTCGTGACCGTGCTGCTCGTGCTCGTCATGGCCTTCATCTACGCCCGCAGCATCCGCCGAGAGGAGTCGGAGTCGTGAACAAGAAGGCCGGCCCGGTCAACATCGCAGTCCGCCTGCTGCTGACCCTCATGTACGGGGTGCCGCTCCTGTGGATCGTGCTCACCTCCTTCAAGACCTCCGCTGACGTCTTCTCCACCGACAGCCCGTGGTTCTTCCGCCCGACCACCGCCGCCTACGTCGACGCGTTCGACGGCGACCTGGTGCTCGCGATGAAGCAGTCAGTGATCATCGCGACGAGCACCACGGCGCTGGTGCTGCTCGTGGCCATCCCGGCGGCGTACGGGCTCGCCCGGCTCGGCGGGTGGCTCACCACGATCGCGCTCGGGTTGCTGATCGTGCTGCAGATGGTGCCGCAGACCGCCTCGGTCATCCCGATGTTCCAGGTCTTCAGCAACTGGGGTCTGCTCGACCAGACCCTCGCGGTCATCCTCGCGGACACCGCGCTGCTCATCCCGTTCGCTGTGCTGCTGCTGCGGCCCTTCTTCCGCGGCGTGCCCATCGCGCTCGAGGAGGCCGCGTCGATCGACGGCGCCTCGATCCCGCGCACCTTCCTGTCGATCGTGCTGCCCATCGCCCGCAACGGCGTCGCGACCACCGGCACCCTGGTCTTCCTGCTCTCGTGGGGCGAGTTCCTCTACTCGGTGAACTTCTTCCTCACGCCGGGCAAGTACCCGCTCAGCGCGTTGCTCGCGCAGCAGGTCTCCGCGTTCGGCATCGACTGGCCCGGCCTGATGGCGCTGGCCGTCATCACCTCGGTGCCGATCCTCATCGTGTTCATGAGCACCTACAAGCAGCTGCGCGACGGCCTGACCGTCGGCGCCGTCAAGTAGCCGCTGGGCGCCCTGCCCTCCTCACCGTCGCACTCGTCTCACCCTCCACCCGGAAGCTGGTTCACCATGCCTCTCTCGGCTCGCTCCGCCCTGCCCGCACTCGCCCCCGGCCTCGCCCCCGAGGTCGTCGACCGGCCCGACCGTGGCCTGCCCATCGCCCCGTCCCAGGGCGTGTTGCGGCCCCTTGGCCTGGGCGAGGTGCGGATCGACGGCGGGTTCTGGGGTGAGCGGCAGCAGCTCAACTCGACGGCGATCATCGAGCACTGCGAGGCGTGGGTCGACCGCATGGGCTGGACCGGCAACTTCGACGCCGCCGTCGAGGGGCGGCTGCCGCAGGACCGCCGCGGGCGGGAGTTCGCCGACTCCGACGTGTACAAGCTCATCGAGGCGATGGCCTGGGAGATCGGCCGCACCGGGGACATCGCCATGGACGGCCGTCTGCGCGCGCTCGTCGAGCGGATCGCCCGAGTGCAGGAGCCCGACGGGTACCTCAACACCCACTACGGGAGGCCCGGCCAGGGCGCCCGCTACTCCGACCTGCAGTGGGGCCACGAGCTGTACTGCTTCGGGCACCTGATCCAGGCGGGCGTGGCGCGCGGCCGCACCACCGGCCCGGACCAGCTCGTGGAGATCGCCGTGCGCGCCGCCGACCACGTGTGCGAGGCGTTCGGCCCCGACGGCATCGACAACGTGTGCGGGCACCCGGAGATCGAGGTCGCGCTCGCCGAGCTGGGCCGCTACACGGGCGAGCAGAAGTACCTGGACCAGGCGGCCCTGTTCGTCGAGCGGCGCGGCCACGGGCGCCTCGGCGACATCGAGTTCGGCCGCAACTACTACCAGGACGACGTCCCGGTGCGGGAGAGCGAGGTCATGGCCGGGCACTCGGTGCGCGCGCTGTACCTGGCCGCCGGCGCCGTGGACATCGCCGTCGAGGCCGACGACGCCGAGCTGCTGGAGGCGGTCCGCCTGCAGACCCGGGCCACCCTGGCCCGCCGCACGTACCTGACGGGCGGCATGGGCGCCCACCACGAGGGCGAGTCCTTCGGGCTGGACCACGAGCTGCCGCCGGACCGCGCCTACTCGGAGTCCTGCGCGGGAGTCGCGTCCGTGATGGTCAACCAGCGGCTGCTGCTGGCCACCGGCGACGTGCTGCACGCCGACGCCGTGGAGCGGACGCTGTACAACGTGGTCGCCGCGTCGCCCGCCGCCGACGGCCGCGCGTTCTTCTACACGAACACGCTGCACCAGCGCGTGCCCGGCTCCGTCCCCGACACCACGGAGGCCAGCCCACGCGCGTCGTCGAGCCTGCGCGCGCCCTGGTTCGAGGTGTCGTGCTGCCCCACGAACGTGGCCCGCACGCTCGCCTCGCTGGGGGCCTACCTGGCGACGACCGACGAGTCCGGGCTGCAGGTCCACCAGTACGCGCCCGCCGAGATCCGCACCGCGCTGCCCGACGGCCGCGAGGTCGCGGTGCGGGTGGAGACGGCGTACCCGTCGGACGGCGACATCCGGGTCACGGTGCTCGAGCCGGCCACGCCCGGTGGCGCCGGCGAGCCCTGGACCCTGAGCCTGCGCGTCCCATCCTGGGCGGAGGGCGCGACGCTCACCGTCGACGGCGCGAGCGAGCCCGTGGCGCCCGGGTATGCGCGGGTCACCCGTGCGTTCACCCCCGGCGACGTGGTCGAGCTGCGCCTGCCGGTCGCGGCACGGTGGACCTGGGCGGATCCGCGCGTTGACGCGGTGCGCGGCTCTGTGGCCGTGGAGCGTGGGCCGATCGTGATGGCCCTGGAGTCAGTGGACCTCGGCGCCTCGGTGAACACCGCCCGGGTGCTGGCAGACGGCGCCCCGGTGGAGCGGGACGGCCAGGTGCTCGTGCCCGTGGCGCCCGTCCCGGTGGAGGAGGGCGCATGGCCCTACCAGGCGGACGCGCCCGAGCCGACGGCTGAGCCCGCGCGGCTGACGCCGCTGGTCGCGTACCACGCGTGGGCCAACCGGGGCCCCTCGACGATGCGGGTGTGGATGCCCGTCGTCTGAGCCCCGGCCCGTCGAGCCCCGGCCCCGTGCCCCGCCGATCCGGCGCGGGTGCGGGGCCCGTGGCGTCCGGGCGTCCGCCCGGTCAGTCCTCGAGGCGCTCGATCTTGGGGCTGTTCAACGCGACGCGCCGGCGCTCGCCGTTCCCGAAGTCGACGATGACCGCTGCGTCGCCGTCGAGCGCGATGACTCGGCCGAGGCCGTGTCGCTCATGCGAGACCCGGGCGCCGACTGGTAGCGGCACGATCTTGGCGAGTGCCGCCTCCCGGGCGGCATTGAAGGGACTGTTCGGCAGATGGCGGGGTTTCCCGGCAGGTCGGTAGGGCATCTCCACGATCTTCCACTATCACGGCCGTTCATGTGGACGCATGTCCGATATGGGCGGGCTGCCCACCCCTTTGGCGGGCCCGTCGAGGGGCGGCGGCACCGTCTCGCAAGGGTCTTCGGTGGGCTCTGGCGAGCGCGTGTCATCCGCGCGTCGGCGGGGCAGGATGGGGGGAAGGGGCGCCGGCGCAGGCGCCCGGTCCCGTTCGAGCACTGGGGGAGCGCGATGAGGGCAACCGTGGGAGATCGCATCATGAGCAGTTCCGGGGTCGTGGGCGGCCACGTCCGCGAGGGCCTCGTGGTGGAGCTCAGGCACGCCGATGGGACTCCGCCCTTCGTGGTGCAGTGGGACGACTCCGGGGAGCGGACGCTGGTGTTCCCCGGTCCGGACACCACGCTGCGCACCGCCGACGGGCACGTGGCCCCCGGGCCTGTGTGACGTAGCCCGAGACGGCGTCAGGCCGGCACGGGGCGGGTCGTGCGCCAGCGGTGCGCCGCGTCGAGCAGGATGCGGTTGAACGCCGTCGGCGCATGGCTGTTCACGTCGTGGCCGGCGCCCGGCACCACCGTCAGCCGCGCGCTCGGCAGCACCGATAGGTAGCGCCTCTCGTCTATCCGCAGCGGGTCGCGCATGCCGTTCACCAGCCACACCGGGAGCCGCAGGACCCGCAGGTGCGCCAACGACGAGTACCCCTTGAGCGCGCCCAGCATGTCGCTCACCACATGCCAGTCGTCGCCGCCCAGGCCGAAGGCCCGCCACATGTGGTGGGTCACGCGGCGGTACGCGCCGATCGGCTTGCCGCGGAGCTCAGCCGAGCAGCCCGCCAGCACGACGCCGCCGAGCCTGTGCTGCTGGCTCGCCGCGTAGGCGAGGGACGCGTACCCGCCCAGCGACAGCCCGACGAGCAGCGGCGGGGTGGGGCAGGCGCTGACGGCGGCGTCGATCGTGTCGAGGGCGGCGTCGAAGGTGAAGCGCTCGCCGCTGCGCGTGCCATGGCCCGGCAGGTCCACGGCATGGGCGCTGTGGCCGGACCTGGTCACGGCGGCGACCTGGCGGTCCCAGATCGCCGACGAGGTGCGCATGCCGTGCACGAACACGAGCGAGGCGGTGATGGCTGGCTCCTCTTCCGGTCGCCCGCGGCGGAGGGCCACGGGTGAGGCTTCTGCGGCTTCTACGCTGACGCTCGGAGGATAAGCCGTCCGGCTGTGGACGGCTCTCAGGCTTTCAGGCTCTCAGGCTCTCAGGCTCCCTGGCGGCCGGCGGCCGACGCGGCGCCGAGCCAGGTGTGCGGATTGCGGTCCCAGCACCAGCCGAGCTTCGCACGGCGCTCGCTGATCCACACGGCGGGCACTCGCTGGTTGCCGGCCCGCGAGCCCATCAGCGAGTAGCACTTGTTGGGCCGCAGCATGTCGGGCCGCACGACGGTCAGGGCGACGCCCTCGGCGATCGTCAGCGGCGTCCGGCCCCGGGCGCGCACGGCGGCCAGCGCGTCCTCGGGGCGCGTCCCGCAGAACTCCGAGCCGGTGTCGATGCCATACAGCAGCCAGGCCTGCCCCGCGGGCTGCTCGACGCCCTCGATGGGCCGGTAGGTCGCGAGCTCGTCCCGGTCGATGACGCTGACGCCGCGCTGGCGGCCTCGGCGCATCGCGGGCACCACAGCGTTGACGTCGTGGCCGTGCTCCGCGAGGGCCTCGGGGCTCAGCACGAGCACGAACGGGACGTGGTCGTCGCCGGCGTCGGCCGCGTCGGCGGGGGAGGCGGGCAGCGCCGCGACCAGGGCGCGCAGCGGCTCGGTGAGGGAGCGCAGGCCCGCGGCGTCGAGGCCGAGGAGAGCAGCCACGCCCAGGTCCGTGTACGCCTGGACCTGGCGGTCGAACTCCGCCTGTGGGTCTGCGGCGGGGTCGTAGGCCGTGGCAGCCGGGGACGCCTCGGCGCTGGCGGTGGGCAACAGTGGGTCGACTGGCGTGATCACTGTGGGCATGGGAGCGGAA
>JAEWEI010000384.1 GCA_023389545.1 Actinomycetes bacterium
CAAGGTCATCGACCTGCTCACGCCGTATGTGCTCGGCGGGAAGATCGGCCTGTTCGGCGGCGCGGGCGTCGGCAAGACGGTCCTCATCCAGGAGATGATCCAGCGCGTCGCGCAGGACCACGGCGGCGTGTCCGTGTTCGCCGGCGTCGGCGAGCGCACCCGTGAGGGCAACGACCTCATCGTCGAGATGGAGGAGGCGGGCGTCTTCGACAAGACCGCCCTCGTCTTCGGCCAGATGGACGAGCCGCCGGGCACGCGTCTGCGCGTGGCCCTGTCCGCGCTGACGATGGCGGAGTACTTCCGCGACGTGCAGAAGCAGGACGTGCTGCTGTTCATCGACAACATCTTCCGGTTCACCCAGGCCGGCTCCGAGGTGTCGACGCTGCTCGGCCGCATGCCCTCCGCGGTCGGCTACCAGCCGAACCTCGCCGACGAGATGGGCCTGCTCCAGGAGCGCATCACCTCCACGCGCGGGCACTCGATCACGTCGCTGCAGGCCATCTACGTGCCGGCTGACGACTACACCGACCCGGCGCCCGCCACGACGTTCGCGCACCTCGACGCGACGACCGAGCTCAGCCGTGACATCGCCTCGCGCGGCCTCTACCCGGCCGTCGACCCGCTGGCCTCCACGAGCCGCATCCTCGACCCGCGCTACGTCGGCCAGGCGCACTACGACACGGCCACCCGCGTGAAGTCGATCCTGCAGCGCAACAAGGAGCTCCAGGACATCATCGCGATCCTCGGTGTGGACGAGCTCTCCGAGGAGGACAAGACGGTCGTGGCGCGTGCGCGCAGGATCGAGCAGTTCCTCTCGCAGAACACCTACATGGCCGAGAAGTTCACGGGCGTCGTCGGCTCGACGGTCCCGGTCTCCGAGACCGTCGAGGCGTTCTCCAAGATCGCGGACGGCGAGTTCGACCACGTCGCCGAGCAGGCCTTCTTCAACATCGGCGGGCTCGAGGACCTCGAGCGCAACTGGGCGCGGATCCAGAAGGAGTACGGCGTCTGACGACGTCGCCTTCCCCCGTCCCCCCACCTGTGAAGGAGTGAGCGTGGCAGAGCTCGAGGTCGACATCGTCGCCCCCGACGGCAAGATCTGGTCGGGCACGGCGCAGCAGGTCAGCGCGCCTGCGGCCGACGGCGAGATCGGCATCCGTGTCGGGCACACACCGGTCCTCGCCGTGCTGCGGCGCGGCGAGCTGCGGGTCGCGGGCGCCGGCGGCGCCCCGAAGCGCTGGATCGTCGAGGGCGGCTTCCTCTCCGTGGACGCCGACCAGGTGACGGTCGTCGTCGACTCCGTCGAGCAGGTCTCGGGCGGCGCCCCCGCCCCGGCCTCGCACTGACGGCAGGCGAGGATGGGGCTGTGGCTTGGCCTGATCCTCGGCGGGCTTGTGCTCGCCGCCTTCGTCGCCGCCGCGGTGTGGACCTCCCGGATGCGGACGCTGTCAGGTCGGGTCGGGTCCTTCGAGTGCGGCTCCCGCACGAGTGAGGACCCGCCCGCCGGCTGGAAGGCCGGGATCGGGCAATACGGGGCTGACCGGCTCTACTGGTGGCGGTCGTGGTCGCTGGCTCCGCGACCGTCGCGGTGCTGGTCGCGCACGGCGCTCGTGATCGTCTCGCGGGAGCCGATGGAGGAGCCCGGCAGGGTTCTGGTGACCTGCCGGGCGGGGGACGAGTCGTTCGAGCTGACGATGTCCCGCGAGGCCTACGCCGGCCTCACGTCATGGATCGAGGCGGCTCCGGCCGCAGTAGGCAGGGTGATCTGAGTTGCGACTCGTCGTCGCACGCTGTGCCGCGCGGTACAGCGGCCGGCTGAACGCGCATCTGCCCGAGGCGACGCGGCTGCTGGTGGTCAAGGCCGATGGCAGCGTGCTGCTGCACTCGGATGGCGGTTCGTACAAGCCGCTGAACTGGATGAGCCCCCCGTGTGTGCTCTCTGAGCGGGAGGTCGACGAGGCGGCGCGTGCGCGCGGCGTGACGCAGGTGTGGCACGTCCAGCACACCAAGAGCGACGACCGGCTCGAGATCGAGCTGTTCGAGGTGCTGCACGACTCCGCGCATGACCTCGGCGTGGACCCGGGCCTGGTCAAGGATGGCGTCGAGGCGCATTTGCAGGAGATGCTGGCCGCGCAGATCGGCCTGCTCGGCGCGGGGCTCACGTTGGTGCGTCGTGAGTTCCCGACGGCCATCGGCCCCGTCGACATCCTGGCCCGCGACGCGAGCGGCGGCACCGTGGCAGTGGAGATCAAGCGGCGGGGGGACATCGACGGGGTCGAGCAGCTCACGCGCTACCTCGAGCTCCTCAACCGGGACCCGCTGATCGCGCCCGTGCGTGGGGTGTTCGCCGCGCAGGAGATCAAGCCGCAGGCGCGCGTGCTCGCGCAGGATCGTGGGATCGGCTGCCTCGTCCTCGACTACGACGCGATGCGCGGGGTCGACGACGTGGACTCGCGCCTGTTCTAGCCGGATCCCCCGACGCGCGCGCGGCTCCGCGATTGCCGCGCGGTGAGCCAGCAGCGCGGCAAGATGGCGCCATGAGCAATTCCCGCGGGCCCGAGCCCGCTGAGTCCTCACGTGCTGAGTCCTCACACGCCGAGCCCTCACCTGCCGAGCCCTCACCGGTGGTGGTCGAGCGCGGCCGGGTCGTCACACCGAGCGCGCAGATCGCGGACGGCGCCGTGGTGATCGAGGGCGAGCGGATCGCATGGGTGGGCGCCGTGGCTGAGGCGCCCCGCGAGTGGGCGGCCGCGGTCGCGGCGACGGCC
>JAEWEI010000311.1 GCA_023389545.1 Actinomycetes bacterium
TTCGTCGGGGAGCCGAGCGTCGAGGACACCGTCGCGATCCTGCGCGGCCTCAAGGAGCGCTACGAGGCGCACCACAAGGTCACCATCTCCGACGCCGCCCTGGTGGCGGCCGCGACCCTCTCGGACCGGTACATCCCCGGCCGCCAGCTGCCCGACAAGGCCATCGACCTGGTCGACGAGGCAGCGAGCCGCCTGCGCATGGAGCTCGACTCCTCGCCCGTCGAGATCGACGTGCTCCGGCGTGCCGTGGACCGGCTCACCATGGAGGAGCTCACCCTCGAGAACGCCGACGACGACGCCTCGCGCGAGCGCCTGGAGAAGATCCGCGCCGACCTCGCCGACCGCCGCGAGGAGCTCGCGGGGCTCACGGCCCGGTGGGAGAAGGAGAAGGCCGGGCACAACATGGTCGGCGACCTCAAGGCGCGGCTCGACGAGTTGCGCGGCGCCGCCGAGCGGGCCGAGCGCGAGGGCGATCTCGCCGCGGCCGGCCGCATCCTCTACGGCGAGATCCCGGCCGTGCAGAAGGAGATCGAGGAGGCCGAGCGCCACGAGCAGGAGGTCGGCGACGAGGACGCGGCGGGCCCGGCGCCCGCGCCGATGATCGCCGAGAAGGTCGGCCCCGACGAGGTCGCCGAGGTGGTCTCCGCCTGGACCGGCATCCCCGCGGGGCGGCTGCTCGAGGGCGAGAGCGCCAAGCTCATGCGGATGGAGGAGGTGCTGGGCGGCCGGATCATCGGGCAGAAGCAGGCAGTCGCCGCCGTGTCCGACGCGGTGCGGCGGGCGCGGGCGGGCGTCTCCGACCCGGATCGCCCCACCGGCTCGTTCCTGTTCCTGGGCCCCACCGGCGTCGGCAAGACGGAGCTCGCGAAGGCGCTCGCGGACTTCCTGTTCGACGACGAGCGCGCCATGGTGCGCATCGACATGTCGGAGTACTCCGAGAAGCACTCGGTGGCCCGGCTCGTCGGGGCGCCCCCCGGCTACGTCGGCTACGAGGAGGGCGGCCAGCTCACGGAGGCGGTCCGCCGCCGCCCGTACTCGGTGGTGCTGCTCGACGAGGTCGAGAAGGCCAACCCGGAGATCTTCGACATCCTGCTGCAGGTGCTCGACGACGGCCGCCTCACCGACGGCCAGGGCCGCACCGTCGACTTCCGCAACGTCATCCTCATCCTCACCTCGAACCTGGGGTCGCAGTTCCTCGCAGATCAGACCCTCGACGACGAGGCGAAGCAGGAGGCCGTGATGGCCGCGGTGCGCGCCGCGTTCAAGCCGGAGTTCCTCAACCGCCTGGACGACGTGGTGCTGTTCCACACGTTGGGGCTGGAGGACATCGGGCAGATCGTGGACCTGCAGGTCGCGAACCTGGCGAAGCGGCTGTCCGACCGGCGCCTGGTGCTCGACGTGACCCCGGCCGCCAAGGAGTGGCTCGCGATCGAGGGCTACGACCCGGCCTATGGCGCCCGGCCGCTGCGCCGGCTCGTGCAGAAGGAGATCGGCGACCAGCTCGCCCGGCTGCTGCTGTCGGGGCAGGCGCATGACGGCGACACCATCGTCGTCGACCGCCCCTCGGCGGAGGACCGTGGGCTGACGCTCACCGCGCGCGGCGCCGCCTGACCGCGCGGGCCGGGCGCGTGCCCCACGCGCCCGGCCCCGGTCTGCCAGAGTTCCGCCATGACGACGACGACCGTCCTGCCCGCGCCCCGGCACGCCGACCCGCATGACGCGCCGCCGCTGCGGTGGGGGATCATCGCGCCCGGGTGGATCGCCGGGCAGCTGACGTCCGCGATGCACGCGCACACCGGCCAGCGGGTCGTCGCGGTCGGGTCGCGCTCCGCCGAGCGGGGCGCCGAGTTCGCGCGCCGGCACGGCGTGGACCGCGCCTACCCGGGCTACGAGCGGCTGGTCGAGGACCCGGACGTCGACGTCGTGTACGTCGCGAGCCCGCACAGCCACCACCGCGAGCAGGCGTTGGCGGCCATCGCCGCGGGCAAGCACGTGCTGGTGGAGAAGGCGTTCACCCGCAACGCCGCCGAGGCGCGCGAGGTGGTCGACGCGGCCCGTGCCGCCGGGGTGCTGTGCATGGAGGCGATGTGGAGCCGGTACCTGCCACAGACGGATGTGGTGCGCCAGCTCTTGGACGACGGCGCGCTGGGTGACGTGCGCCTGGTGACCGGCGACTACGGCGTGCGGACCGACCCGCCGCCGGGCCACCGGCTGCTGGACCCGGCGCTCGCGGGCGGCGTGCTGCTGGACCTGGGGGTCTACCCGCTGTCCTTCGCGTCCTTCGTCGCCGCGCATGCGGGCTGGGGCGCCCCGGTGGCCGTGCACGCCGCGGGGGTGCTCGCGCCCACGGGGGTGGACGCCCAGGCGACGGTGCTGCTGGACCACGCGGGCGGCGGGCAGGCGCAGGTCTTCACGTCGATGCTCGCGGCGACGGGCCGCACGGCCACGGTGACGGGCTCGCATGGGCGGCTCGAGATGGGAGAGGACTTCTTCGCCCCGTCGAGTGTGGCCCTGTGCGTGGGCGACGAGCGGGTGGTGTGGGACGACGACCCGCTGCGCGGCCATGACGGCCTCTGCTACCAGACGGCCGCTCTCGCGCGGTATGCCGCTGAGGGGCGCACCGAGTCTCCGTGGATGCCGCTGGAGGAGTCGGTGCGGGTGCTGGAGACCGCCGACGAGGTCCGCCGGCAGCTCGGCGTCGTCTTCCCAGGCGAATGAACACGATTTCAGGGGGACTCTGTCACTCATACGAGTGACAAGGGGGATCAAACAGCCGCGAATGGGGGCGTACTCTCAATCTGCCAACGGCCGGGGGGCAACGAGGGGGCGCAGTGACCAGCCAAATCGAGCGCGGCTATGCCAAGGGACGGGCGAGGCGCCAGCAAATCCTTGACGAGGCGATGGCGCTCTTCGGCGACGTGGGCTACCGGGCTGCTTCGCTGCGGGAGATCGCGGCCCGCGCCGGCATCTCCCACCCCGGCCTGTTGCACCACTTCACCAGCAAGGAGTCGCTGCTGCTCGCGGTGCTGGAGCGCCGCGACGAGACCGACTCCGCGCAGTTCGACCTCACCGCCTCCAGCGGCACCGAGGTGCTGCGGCACATGCTGGACCTCGCCGACTACAACGCCACCCGGCCGGGCATCGTCGAGCTGTCCTGCGTGCTCGCCGCCGAGGCGACCTCCCCGGACCACCCAGCCCACGAGTTCTTCACCGACCGGTACGAGCGCGCCGTGCGCCTGTGCATCGACGCGTTCGAGGAGGCCCGCGACGCCGGGCAGCTCAACCCGGACGTGGACCCCGAGCACGCCGCCCGCAGCTTCATCGCCCTCATGGACGGGCTGCAGGTGCAGTGGCTGCTCGACCGGGAGGGCGTCGACATGGCCGGCACACTCCGCGAGCACCTCGCCCGCCAGCTCAAGACGGGCCTCTAGCGAGCGGCGCCGCCTCGCCCGGCCGCCCGCCTCGGAGCACCCCCGGCGGCGCCCACCCCCGGCAGCGCCATGTCCGGCGAGCCGTGGTAGGCATGAAGTCGGACATTCCCCGACGAGCGAGGTCGACGATGACCACCACCCTGGACGACCCGGACCTCGACCGGCTCCTCGCGCGCCTGACCCTGGCCCAGAAGGTCCGCCTGCTCACCGGCGCCGACTTCTGGTCGCTCCACTCGGAGCCGGCCATCGGGCTACGGCCCCTGGTGATGTCCGACGGGCCCGCCGGGGTGCGCGGCGCCGTGTGGGACGAGCGCGACCCCTCCCTCAACCTGCCCAGCGGCACCGCGCTGGCCGCCACTTGGGACCCGGGCCTGGCCTACCGGTACGGCGCCGCGATGGCCCACGAGGCCCGGCGCAAAGGCGTCGACGTGGTGCTCGGCCCCACCATCAACCTGCACCGCAGCCCCCTGGGCGGCCGCCACTTCGAGGCGTTCTCCGAGGACCCGCTGCTCACCGCCGTGATCGCCGACGCCGTGGTGCGCGGGCTGCAGGACAACGGCGTCGCCGCATGCCCCAAGCACTACGTGGCCAACGACTTCGAGACCGAGCGGTTCACCGCCACCGTCGACGTCTCCGCCAAGGCGCTGCACGAGGTGTACCTGCAGCCCTTCGAGCGGGTCGTCACCGGCGCCGGCGCCTGGTCCGTGATGAGCGCTTACAGCGGCGTCGACGGCGTCACCATGAGCGAGAACGACCTGCTGCGCTCCCCGCTGAAGACTGAGTGGGGGTTCGACGGGGCGGTCGTCTCCGACTGGATGGCCGTGCGCTCGCTCGACTCGGCCCGCGCGGCGCAGGACGTGGTGATGCCCGGCCCCGACGGACCCTGGGGCGATGCGCTGGTCGCCGCCGTGGAGGCAGGCGAGATCCCCGTCGAGGCCGTCGACGACAAGGTGCGGCGGCTGCTGCTGCTCGCCGCGCGCGTCGGCGCCCTGGAGCTCGCGCACTCCCCGCGGCCCGCCACCGAGCCCGTCACCCGCCTCGACGTGGACCCGGACGCCGTGCTGCTGGCCCGCGAGGTGGAGGCCGCGGGCGCCGTGCTGGCCCGCAACGACGGCGTGCTGCCGGTCTGCCCCCCGGACAGGCCCGGCCCACGCCGGATCGCGGTGCTGGGGCAGGCGGCAGTCGTGCCGCGCACCCAGGGCGGCGGCTCCGCCACCGTCGTCCCCACCCGGGTGGTCACGCCCGTGGACGGGCTGCGCGCCGCGCTTCCCGACGTGGAGGTCGCGCACGCCACCGGGGCGCTCGTGCACCAGGGCGTGCTGCCCTTCGACCTCGACACCGTGCGCGACCCCGAGACGGGCGAGCCGGGCGTGCGAGTGCGGTTCCTCGCGTCCGACGGCGGCGCGGTGCTCGACGAGGTGCGGCACGACAGCGCGCTGATGTGGCTCGGCAACGCGCCAGCCGCCGACGTCCTCGAGGTGGCCGCCAACTTCACCCCCGCCGTGTCCGGGCCCCTCGAGCTCGGCTTCGCTGCCGTGGGCGCCACCACCCTGGAGGTCGACGGAGAGCAGGTGCTGGACGCCACGCTCGCCTCCGACTCAGCCGACCTCGCCGCCGCGCTGATGTCCCCGCCCGCCGAGACCACCCGGCTCGACGTGGAGGCCGGTCGGACGTACCGGCTGCGCTGGCGGCACCCGCTCACCGCCGCCCCAGGCGATCCCGTGACCCCCGGATCCGTCGGCTTCACCGCCGGATGGCGCCCCGTGGTCGACTCCCCGGCCAATCTCATCGCCGAGGCCGCCGCCCTGGCCCGCGAGGCCGATGTCGCGGTGGTGGTGGTCGGCACGAACGAGGCCGTCGAGTCCGAGGGATTCGACCGCCGCGACCTGCGCCTGCCCGGCGCCCAGGACGACCTGGTGCGTGCCGTCGCCGCCGCGCAGCCCCGCACCGTCGTGGTGGTGAACTCCGGCTCGCCGGTGCTCATGCCGTGGCGCCACGACGTCGGCGCGGTGCTGCTCACCTGGTTTGGCGGACAGGAGTACGGCAACGCCGTCGCCGAGGTGCTGATCGGCCACCGGGAGCCCGGCGGCCGGCTGCCCACCACGTGGCCCGCCGCCGAGCAGGACGTGCCGGTGCTCGACGTGACGCCGCGTGACGGGGTGCTGCGCTACGCCGAGGGCATCCACATCGGCTACCGGGCGTGGCTCCGCTCCGGCTCGGCGCCTGCCTACCCGTTCGGGCATGGGCTCGGCTACACGAGCTGGTCCTACGACGCCGTGCACGTGGACGGCCCCGGTGCTGCCGACGGCCATGACGTGGTGGCCCGGGTGACGGTGACGAACACCGGGCTGCGCAGAGGGCGGGAAGTGGTGCAGGCCTACCTCGAGCGGGCGGAGTCCGCTGTCGAGCGGCCCGTGCGGTGGCTCGCCGGGTGGGCGGTCGTCACCGCGGACCCCGGCGAGCACGTCACCGTCGAGGTGCGGCTGGCCGCGCGGGCCTTCCAGCACTGGGACGAGCCGAGCGGCTCCTGGGCGGCCGAGCCGGGGGAGTTCACCCTGCGGGTGGGCCGTGACGTCACCGCCGACCGGCTAGCCGCCGCCATCGTGCGGTGACCTTGTCTGCGCTTGGCCTCCCGCCCGGCGCCACGGGTGCTCAGGGCAGGGCGACGGTGCCGTCGAGGAATGAGCCCGTCAGGCTCCCGCCGTCCACGGTGGCCAGGCACAGGCCGGTGCGGTCGCCGCGCCCCCAGGACTGCTCGGTGGGCGCCCACGTCACCGCGCGCACCCCAGCAGCGACCTCCTCCGGTGTCAACTCGCACGCCGTCGCGACGCGCCGGTCAGCGGCCTGCTGCCCCGGCCACACCGCCGCCTGGTCGAACCGGTACTCGGTGACCACCTGCGCCGCATGCGGCTGGTCGCAGGGGACGACCGTCACCTCGTCCACGTCGCCGCCCGGTGGCAGCGGGTCCACGCAGTGCCCGGTGACAAGCTGCACGGCGTGCGCGCCACGGGGGGCGTCGAGGTCGAGCGGCAGCGGGCGCTGCGCCGACGCGGTGAGCTGCATGCCCACGACCACCGCGGCGATGGCCAGCGTCCCCGCGGCGCCGAGCCCGATGCCGATGAGCGCGAGCGGCCGGCCGCGGGACTCCCGGGACCGCGTGCGGCGCAGCCCGACGACCCCGAGCGCGATCGCGACAGGGCCAGTGAGCAGCGCGCCGGCGACGACCGAGGCCACCGACCAGCCGTCGAGCGGCGCACGCGGCGGCTGCCAGCCCGGCGCGTAGTACGGCTCCGGCTGCATCGGCCCGTCGGTCGTGGTCAGCTCAGCACTCCTTCATCGACCGCGAGGGTCTGGCCCACAAGCGAGCCGGTCACGGTCCCGTAGGAGACGGCCACGCAGTACCCGGCCTTCTCCCCGTCCGCCCAGTGCGCGGGGTGCGGGTAGTACACGTCCAACGATCCCCAGGCGTCAACGGCCGGCGACCCGAACGCGTCCAGCGTCTCCCAGCAGTCCTCCCACGCCCTGTCCACGGCGGGGTCCGTGCCCATGGCCCACGGGGCGGACGAGAGCTCGAAGCCGCCGATCACCTCGGCCCCGTGCGGCTCGGCGCAGTCGACCACGAGCGCGTCGCTCATGTCGTACAGCTCCGGCCACCCGGCGAGGCACTGCCCGGCCTCGAACGGCCCGGCCAGCTCGTACACGGGGGTGCTCGTGCTGGTGGCGCCCTCCTCGTCCGACGGCCACGGGTCCGAGCTGAGGCTGTCCTCGTCCCAGGCCGTGTCCCACTCCACGCTGTTGCTCGGTTGCGAGGCCGCGAACGCCACCAGCGCGATGAAGCCCGCCAGCAGCAGCGTCATGACACCGCCAGCCACGATCCCCCCAATGGCCAACCCGCGACCGCGGGCGCCTGAGCGACGGATCCGCGCCAGTGCGGCGATGCCGAGCCCGAGCCCGACCGGACCTGTCGCGCCCAGGGTGAACAGGCCCACGCCGCTGGTCACGAGCGAGGCGATGGCCAGTCCGTCGACCGGCGGCTGCGGCGGGCCCCAGGCGCCCGGGGGCGGGTAGTAGCCGCCGGGACCGTACGGCTGCGCGGGCGCAGGGGGGCCGCCGTAGGCCGGCGGGCTCGGAGGCCCACCCACACCGGGCCCGGGCGTCGAGGCGTAAGACGAGGAGGGGTAGGGCGCGGCGACAGGCGATCCCGCCGGGGGGCCGTACGGCGACGACTGCCCGGTCGCTGCCGGGGGGCCGTACGGCGACGACTGCTCAGTCGCTGCCGGTGGGCCGTAGGGCGAGGGCTGCGAGGGCGCCGCAGCCGCGGGAGCCTCGAACGGCGCAGGCTCGGCAGCGGGCGCAGGCGCAGGCGCGGGTGCGGGAGCGGCGAACGGGTCGGGACGGTCCTGGTCGGGGGCGGACCAGGTCGGCGGCGTGCTCATGGGCAGGAACGTATCGGAGCGTGACGGCGCGGCGCGGACGCTTCCACAGATGCCGGCGCCGAAGTCGCCCGGGTGGCGGTGTGGATCAGTCCGCCAGGTCCAGGACCACGGGGACGTGGTCCGAGGGCGCCTTGCCCTTGCGCTCGTTCCGCTCGATCGTCGCTCCGGTGACCCTGGCCGCGAGTGCCGGCGACGCGTAGGTGAAGTCGATGCGCATGCCCTCGTTGCGGGGGAACCGGAGCTGCTGGTAGTCCCAGTACGTGAAGGTGCGCGCGGGGATGTGCTCGCGGGAGACCTCGGTGTACCCGGCGCTGGCGAACGCGGTGAACGCCTCGCGCTCGGCGGGGGTCACGTGGGTGCGCCCGGCGAACTTCTCGATGTCCCACACGTCCTCGTCGAGCGGGGCGATGTTCCAGTCGCCCACCAGGGCGATCTGCGCGTCGGGGTCGCCCGTGCCCGGGCTGATCCAGGACTCGGCCTGGTCGCGCAGGTGCTTGAGCCACTCGAGCTTGTATGCGTAGTGCGGGTCGTCGATCTCCCGGCCGTTGGGGATGTACAGGCTCCACACCTTGACCCCGCCGCAGGTGGCGCCCAGCGCGCGGGCCTCCGTGACGGGCTCCACGCCGAACCCAGGCTGCCCCGCGAACGTCGTCTCCACGTCCTCCAGGCCCACGCGCGAGATGATCGCGACGCCGTTCCACTGGCTGAAGCCGAGGGTGGCGACCTCGTAGCCCGCGGCCTCAAAGGCATCGCGGGGGAACTGCTCGTCCTTGCATTTGGTCTCCTGCAGCGCCAGCACGTCGGTGCCGGTGCGCTCCAGGAACGCCAGGGCCCGGTCGGTGCGGGCACGGATCGAGTTGATGTTCCAGGTCGCGAGGCGCATGAGCGCCAGGCTAGCCGCCGGCGCCCACGGGGCCGCCCTCGCGGCGGCCTGGTGTGACGCAGATCAGCCGTGCGAGGTTCCAGGACAACATGCCCGACGGCTCCGTAGGGTGGCGGCATGGGAACCGCACTCATCACTGGGGCGAGCGCCGGACTCGGGCTCGAGTTCGCCTGGCAGCTCGCGACCGCCAAGCATGACGTGGTGCTCGTCGCGCGCGACACCGAGCGCCTGGAGCACCTGGCCTCACAGCTGCGCGCCGCGGCCGGCGTCCACGCCGAGGTCCTCACCGCCGACCTGACCGCCCGGGCCGACCTGGAGCGGGTGGCCGCGCGCCTGCGCGACGACTCCCGCCCGGTGGGCCTGCTGGTGAACAACGCCGGCCTGGGCCTGCACCAGCCGTTCGTGGGCGGGGACTTCGCCCGCGAGGAGCAGGCCTTCGACCTCATGGTGCGGTCCGTCATGGTGCTGTCCCACGCCGCGGCGGAGGCGATGGTCGAGCGGGGACGCGGCGCGATCCTCAACGTGGCGTCGGTGGCGGCGCTGCTCGCGTCAGGCACCTACTCGGCGCACAAGGCCTGGGTGCGGACGTTCACCGAGGGCCTGGCCGTGGAGCTGCGGGGCACCGGCGTGACGGCCACGGTGCTGTGCCCGGGATTCGTGCACACCGAGTTCCACGATCGCGCGGGCATCGACAAGAACACGCTGCCGGAGATCGCCTGGCTGAACGCGGACGATGTGGTCGCGGCGGCGCTCGCGGACGTGCGGCGCGGGGTGGTCATCTCGACGCCGAGCCTGCGGTACCGGCTGGCCTCGGGGGTCGCGCGCCTGCTGCCGCGCGCTGCCATCCGGGCGCTGGGCTCATCGCGTCGGGCCGCCCCCGACGAGGACGGGCCCGCCGAGGACGATCGGTAACCTGTCGCCTATGAGCCACGTGCAGCCCGACGGCCCCTCGATGTCCCCCACTCCCCGTGAGCAGCTCCGCGAGCTGATCACCGAGCTGGCGGTGGTGCGAGGGAAGGTCACGCTGTCCTCGGGGCGCGAGGCCGACTACTACGTGGACCTGCGCCGGGTGACGCTGCACCACCGCGCGGCGCCGCTCATCGGGCACCTGCTGCTGGACCGGCTCGAGGAGGTCGGGCTGGGCACGGCGGAGATCGACGCGGTGGGCGGCCTGACCCTCGGCGCGGACCCCGTCGCCACCTCGCTGCTGCACGCCGCGGCGTCCCGCGGGCAGGACCTCGACGCGTTCGTGGTCCGCAAGGAGGCGAAGACGCATGGCATGCAGCGCCGCATCGAGGGCCCGGACATCGCCGGTCGTCGTGTTGTCGTCCTGGAGGACACCTCCACCACCGGCGCCTCGCCCATCGCCGCCGTCGAGGCCGCGCGTGAGGCTGGCGCCGAGGTCATGGGGGTCGCGGTGATCGTGGACCGTGCGACGGGCGCCGCACAGAAGATCGAGGCGCTGGGCGTTCCGTACCACTACCTGTTCGACCTGGCCGACCTCGGCCTGGCCTGACCATGCGCCGCCGCCCGGGCGTCCCGGCCACAGTGGTCGGGGTGCTCGTGGTCGGCACGATCGCGTGGAGCGCGCTGGCCGCGGACGGCGCGCTGCTGACCCCGGTGGTCATCGGGTGGCTGGTGGTCGGGGGCGTGGCGCTGGCGTGGTGGCTCGACGAGAAGCGGCATGAGCGGCTCGCCGAGTGGGCCACGGCGCGCGGCTGGGCGTACCAGCGCCAGGACCAGTCGCTCGTGTCGGGGTGGAGCGGAGAGCCGTTCGGCGAGGGCCACAGCCGGCGGGCCACCGAGGTGCTGCGCGGCGCCGTCGACGGCCACGGGGTCGTCTCGTTCACCTACCGGTGGACGGTCGGCTCCGGCAAGGAGAAGACCACCCACACCCGGCAGGTGGTGGTGCTGGGCCTGCCCGCGTCGCTCCCCACCCTCGAGCTCACTCCCGAGTGGCTCGGCACCCGGGTGCTCCGCGCCCTCGGCGGGCAGGACATCCAGTTCGAGTCTGAGGACTTCAACCGGGCCTGGCGGGTGCGGGCACGGGACCTGAAGTTCGCGCACGACGTGGTGAACCC
>JAEWEI010000377.1 GCA_023389545.1 Actinomycetes bacterium
GGCGCCAGCGCCTGGGCCACCACGCCGCCGAGCCTGCCCACGAGGTCCTCCCCGCGCCGCCTCCGAGCGGCGGCCGAGGACGGGGCGGGCACCACGAGCAGCTCGGCCGACGGGCCCCAACCGTGCAGCGCAGGAGCCACCTCTCGGGCGGACTGCGCGAGCGCCTCCGCCAGGTGACGGCCCACGTCGGCTCGCCCGCGGTCCTTCCACGCCACGATGACCTCGCGCACCGGCCCCACGCAGCTGGCTGACGCCCACACGGGCAGTGGCGCGCTCCCGTCCATCCGGTCGAGCCGCGGGGCGGATGCCTCGCACCGTCGTGGAGGCCACCGCAGCAGAGCCACGCAGGCCGGGCACACGACGACGTCGAACGCTCCACATCCCGCACAGGCCACGGGCAGCACGAGCCGGCCGACCTCTGTGATGCGGGCCAGGACTCCGCCCGCCCGGGACGGGGGCGCATCGGTCGTCCGCGGCTCGGCCATGGGCCCGAGGATGCCCGCCGCGCGCGGCTGCCCACGCACTCCCCCGGGCGCCTGTGGACGGCACGCCGGCTCGCCGTCCCGTGGGTCGCCGCGGGCGCCGCCCGCTCAGCCGGGGAACGACGACTCAGCCGGGGAACGACGGCGCGCGCACCCCTTCGGCGAGCAGCGCCCAACCCGGCCCCGACCGCACGTACAGGTCCCCGTCCCCCGTGGCCACATACAGCACCCGCTCGCCCTTGCCGCCCGCGAGCGCGACGACTCCCTCGAGCGCGGGCAGCGCACGCGTCTGGCCCGCCAGCGGGACCAGGTAGACGGTCGTCGCCGTGGCCGTGGCGGACTTGCCCAGCACCCCCAGCGTCGCCTCGTCCACCCACACGACATGGCTCGCCTCGGTCAAGACGGCGCCGGCGGCGACCGGCGCCCCAAGCTGCAGGGGCGCGCCCTCCTGATCGCGCACCACCCCTGTGACGTCGAGCCCGAAGCCACTGGCCCCCGTCGAGAGGATGGCCACCCGGGTGCCGTCCCGCGCGACGCGGACCTCCTGCACCGTGCGCCCCGCGAGCCAGTCGGCGCGCACCACCTGCCGGGCTCCGTCCGCGCGCACCACCGTGAGCACGGACCCGTCCGGCCCCGCCGCGGCCGACCACGTCCAGCCCAGCCGGTCCACCGACGGCGCGGTCAACGACGGGGCCGACAGCAGCTCGGCTCCGATGCCGCCGCTGGAGAGGCGCACGAGCGTGCCAGCCCCCGACTGGGCCACGCGGACGCTCTCGGCCTCGTTGCGGGCGATGCTGGTCACCCCCAGCCCGGCCAGCGACTCGACCCCCGTCACGGGCACGAGCTCCCCGCGGTCCAGGGTCATGAGCGTGTCGCCCTGGACCGCCTCCAACGCTTGGTCGCTGGGCAGCGAGCCACGCTCCAGACGGGCGGGCTCCCAAGCGAGCGGGACGCCTCCAGCGAGGACCTCGACCGAGTTCACCTGCGCGATGTCGAGCGTCGCCTCGAGCTGGGCGAGCATCCGCGAGCGCTCCTCGGAGCCGCCGAGCGCCGCGCCCGACAACGACACCTGCGCGGTGCCGTCCGCGTCCACCGGCACCACGCCCGTCTCGAGCTGGACACCGTCGGGCACGGCTGTGCGGACCGCGTCCCGCAGCCACGGGGACGGGCCCTCCATGAGCGCGCGGACCACGGAGGTCGCGAGGTTGCGCACGGGGAACCAGCGCGTCTCCGGCACCAGGTGCGAGCCGTCCGCGGAGAGGAAGTACACGGTGGCCGCACGGAAGACGAGCTCGAAGTTCGGCTCCGAGAGCACCACGCCGTTGTCCAGCCGGGAGATCCGCCACTGGTCGCTGCTGTCCTTGACCAGGTCGAAGACCAGGGGCTGGAGCGATCCGGGCGCGCTCTCCTCATAGACGCCGCTCGCGTCGATGCGGGCCGCGACACCGACCTTCACCTGCACCTGCGTGTCGGTCAGCAGGGTGATCTCGGGGCTGCTGGCCGTCGGGTAGACGATCACCTGCTCATTCGGGTTCCACGTCGAGCGCACCTCGCCCGAGAGGTACTCGCGCGCCACGGAGAAGGTCATGCTGACGTCGGCGGTGGTCTCCCGGCTGAACCCGGCGGCGTTGGCGTTGAGGAACCCCTGCACGATCTCCAGCGGTGAGGCGTCCTCGCTGGGCGAGTAGCCAAGCAGGGTCACCGGCGCCGGCTCGTTCACCTCCGCGACGCCCTCGGCGACCGGGCCGCGGGTCGGGATGGAGACGCAGGCCGTCAGCGCGACGGCCAGGGCCAGCGTCGCGACACCGGCGCGGAGCACGCGCAGCGGGCGGCTCATTGGACCTCCTGGTGGTCGAGCTCGTCGTCGAGCTCAGGCAGTGCCGCCGGGTCGAGCGCCTGGCGTGGGGGCGTCGCGGGCGACTCGGGCTCCTCGACGGGGATCAGGGGCAGCGGGGAGCCCTGCAGCCGGATGCCCGCACGGCGCGGCAGGGTCAGCCGGAAGCACGCGCCGCCGCCCGGGCGCCCCCACGCCTCGAGCCAGCCGCCGTGCAGGTGCGCGTCCTCGAGCGAGATCGCCAGGCCCAGCCCCGTTCCCCCGGTGGTGCGGGCGCGGGCGGGATCCGCGCGCCAGAACCTGTCGAACACGTGCGCGGCGGCCTCGTCGGTCATCCCCACGCCGTGGTCGCGCACGGTCACCGCGATGGCTTGCGCGTCAGCGGCCAGGGTCACCGCCACCGTGCTGCCGTCGGCGTGCTCGATCGCGTTGTCCAGCAGGTTGCGCAGGATGCGCTCCACCCGGCGCGGGTCGACGTCTGCGGCGCAGCGGACGTCGGGCAGCATGACGCTGAGCCAGACGCCACGGTGCTCGGCGAGCGGGAAGGCGTGGTCGGCGGCCGCCGACACCACCTCGCGCACGTCCCTGTCCTCCGCGTCGAGGATCGCGGCGCCCGCGTCGAACCGGCTGATCTCCAGCAGGTCGGCGAGCAGGTCCTCGAACCTGTCGAGCTGCGTCTGCATCAGCTCCGCGGAGCGCTTGATCGACGGCTCGAAGTCGTGACGGGCGCCGTGCAGCACCTCCCCCGCCATCCGGATGGTCGTCAACGGGGTGCGCAGCTCATGGGAGACGTCGGAGACGAACCGGCGCTGTAGTGCCCCGAGCTCCTCCATCCGGCCGATCTGCTCCTGCAGGCCCTGCGCCATCTCGTTGAAGGAGCGCCCGAGCGTCGCGAGCTCGTCGACCCCGCGCACCGGCATCCGCTCGTCCAGGCGCCCGTCCGCGATGCGCTCGGCGACCTGCGCGGCGGCCCGCACCGGCCGGACCACCTGCCGCGTGACGAGCCAGGTCATGGTGCCGAGCAGCACCACGAGCGCCGCGGCGCCGATGGACAGCATCCGCTGCAGGAACTCGAGCCGCTCCTGCTCGGCCTGCAAGTTGTAGAGGAAGTACAGCTCGAAGGTGCCGGCGATCGGCACAGTCACCGTCTGGCCGACCATCACCGCGGGCACACCGCCCTGCTCGGCGGCCTGTCGCCCGGCGCCGGAGGCCGGCCACGCCACCGACTGCCAGCGCTGCCCCGCCCCCTCGATGGTGGCCCGGCGCAGGTCATCGCTGACCAGCTCGAACAGCGCCGGGTCGGAGACCGCCGAGTTGACCAGCATCGCCTGGCCGGGCGCCTGCCAGAGCAGCACCTCCCGCTCGCCGGAGCCGCCCGAGCGCAGGGCCCGCATGACGTCGTTGAGCAGCCGCTGGGCCTCCGTGACCGAGGTGGTGGTGGACGCGTCGAACGTCTCCTGGGCCTGCCGGGTCGCGCGGGCGCTCTCGTCGAGGACGAGCTCCACCCGCTCGGTGAACAGCCCGTCGCGCATCTGCTGGGAGAGGGTCACGCCGACAAGGGCGAGGGCGACGAGGCCAATCGCGAGGGTGGAGGTGACGACCCGCACCTGCAGCGACGAGCGCCAGGCATGGGACATCGCCCGCCCGGCGCCCCCCACCCGCAGGCGGGCGAGCCTCCAGGCGCGTCTCGCACGACCCGCGCGGCTGAGCCCGTCCTGCGCGTTCACCGGGCTCAGAGCGCTGGGGCCCCGGCCTTGTAGCCGACCCCCCGCACCGTCACGACGATCTCCGGCCGCTCGGGATCGGCCTCGATCTTCGAGCGCAGCCGCTGCACGTGGACGTTGACCAGGCGCGTGTCGGCGGCGTGGCGGTAACCCCACACGCGCTCGAGCAGCACCTCCCGGGTGAAGACCTGCCACGGCTTGCGCGCGAGGGCGACCAGCAGGTCGAACTCGAGGGGCGTGAGGGATATCGGCGTCCCGTCCCGTGACACGCGGTGCCCGGTGACGTCGATGGTGAGGTCCCCGATGCCGAGGTGCTCGGGCGCCGGCTCGTCGCTGCGGCGCAGCCGGGCGCGCACCCGGGCGATCAGCTCCTTGGGCTTGAACGGCTTCGAGATGTAGTCATCGGCGCCGGACTCCAGCCCCAGGACGACATCCACGGTGTCGGCCTTGGCGGTGAGCATCACGATGGGCACACCCGACTCGGCCCGGATCTGGCGGCACACCTCGGTGCCGTCCTTGCCGGGCAGCATCAGGTCGAGCAGCACCAAGTCGGGCTGCGACGCGCGGAACACGCCGATGGCATCATCCCCGTCCGCGCAGAACACCGGGTCGAAACCCTCCGAGCGCAGCACGATGCCGATCATCTCCGCCAACGCGACATCATCGTCGACCACAAGGACCCGACCCTTCATGCGCCCATGATCGCACCCCGGATCAACCCCCAGGCCCAGATGCGAGCAGATCACCCGGTCGCGTCCCGCTCGGCCGCGCGCGCGTCGTCGGCGCGGGGTCCACCGCGCGCCGGCATTGCCGCGCCCAGATGGCCTGACGTGGCACGATGAGCGCTCAGCCGCCGGAGCCCGCGCACCAGGGAGCACGAGTCGATGACCACGCCGCACGAGGACGCGCCCCGGCCCTCGGGGCAGGCTCCGGGAGCTCCCGACGGACAGCAGCCCGCTCAGCCCACGCCGCCGGTCCCGCCGGCGCCGGCCGCGCCCTCCGGTTGGGGCCCGGCGCCGGGGCAGCCAGGCTCCCAGACTCCCGGGCACGGGCCGCAGCCCACCGGCTGGCAGCAGGCCCCCGGCTGGCAGCAGCCGGCCTACGGCGATCCCGCGTACGGACAGCCGGCGTACGGGCAGCCCGCCTACGGGCAGCCGGCGTACGGACAGCCGGCGTATGGACAGCCCGGCGCGCCGGCGCCGTACGGACCGGGTGGCTGGCGCCCGCCGGCGCTGCAGCCGGGCATCATCCCGCTGCGCCCTCTCGGCGTCGGGGAGATCCTCGACGGCGCCTT
>JAEWEI010000408.1 GCA_023389545.1 Actinomycetes bacterium
CCGCTGCACGCCCTGGGGGTGAGCACGAGCCTCGCGCACCCCATCGCGTTCGTGCTGGCGCTCGCCATCGTGGTCTACCTGCACGTGGTGCTCGGCGAGATGGTGCCCAAGAACCTCGCCGTCGCCGGCCCGGACCGGGCGGTGCTGTGGTTCGGGCCACCGCTGGTGTGGCTCGGCCGGGTGCTGCGCCCGGTGATCGCCGCGCTCAACTGGCTCGCCAACCACGTGCTGCGCCTGTTCGGCGTGGAGCCCAAGGACGAGGTGGCCTCCGCCTTCACCGCGCAGGAGGTGCGCTCGATCGTGGAGCTGTCGCAGGCCGAGGGGCTCATCGACGACGCGCAGGGGCTGCTCTCCGGCGCGATCCAGTTCTCCGACCGGACCGCGGCCGAGGTGATGGTCCCGCTCGCGGACCTGGTGACGCTCGACGTGGCGGCGACGCCCGCCGATGTCGAGAGGCATGTGGCGCGCACCGGCTACAGCCGGTTCCCGGTGTTGGACGCAGGCGGCGTCCCCACGGGCTACCTGCACCTCAAGGACGTCCTGTACGCCGATGAGGACACCCGCGACCTGCCGGTCCCCACCTGGCGGGTGCGGGCGCTGGCCGTCGTCGAGCCCGGCGCGGAGGTGGAGGAGGCGCTCGCCGCGATGCAGCGCTCCGGCACCCACTTGGCGCGCGTCGAGCGCGACGGGCGCACCGAGGGCGTCGTGTTCCTGGAGGACATCCTCGAGGAGCTGGTGGGTGAAGTTCGCGACGCGATGCAGCGAGACGGCCTGCGCTGACGTGCGAGATGTCCGTTTCGTTGGTTACCTGGAAGCGCAACCGGGGGAATCTGGCCTGGACGACCGTCCAAGCCAGTTGGAACAGACGCCTGTGTCCGTTATGGTTTCGTGACCGCTCAGGGCGTAGGGCCTCCGGCAGAAGCACGCCGCGACCTGCACCAGGACGGATCAAACTCTCGTCCTGGTCCGAGCTCTGGAGGTGCCGTGGGGTCGCAGCCCGATCCGCGCGCGCCAGTCGTCTCGCGACGCCAGCTCCGTGAGCAAGCAGCCCAGGCCGAGCGCGCACAGCGCCGCGGCAAGCCGGCGCCCACGACCGTCCACGCGGCCGCGCAGGAGCCCGCCAGCACTGTGTTGGAGAGCGGCCAGCGGCACGCCCCGAAGCCCGCGAAGAGCCAGCAGCAGAGCGTGCCCCGGGGGCCGGTGAGCCGGTCCGCGAGTTGGACGGTGCGACTCGGCGTCCTCGCGGCGCTCGCCGGGGTGACAGTCGTCGTCCCCCTCACGCAGAAGTCCCTGCCGACCGGTGGCATCGCCGCCGACCTGCAGGCCCAAGTGGAGCTGCCGAGCACCGTCGAGGCGCTCACCTCATCGGCGGTCCCCGGGCTGCCGTCCTCCCTCATCTCCACCGACGCCACGGCGCTGCGCTCGATGGTCACCACGAGCCGCTCCGAAGAGCGCGAGGAGCTCGCCGGCTGCGACGGCTCCACCCGAGCCCCGGGCACCAACGGACAGCTCAAGACCGCCGACCTGTGCACCCTCTGGGACGGCAAGACCCAGCTCCGCGCCGACGCCGCCGTCTCCCTCGCGGTGCTCAACGAGGCGTTCGTCGCCCGGTTCGGCGCCGACATGTGCCTGTCCAGCGGCTACCGCACGCTGTCCCAGCAGATATCCGTCAAGGCCCAGAAGGGCGGCCTGGCAGCGGCGCCGGGCAAGTCCAACCACGGCTGGGGCCTCGCCGTGGACCTCTGCTCGTCCGAGACGAGCGGCAGCAAGTGGACCTGGCTCAACCAGAACGCGCCGTCCTACGGCTGGGACAACCCCGAGTGGGCCCGCCCCGGGGGATCCGGCCCGTATGAGCGCTGGCACTGGGAGTACACGCAGGGCGTCAAGGACGACGGCGAGTACTACGGCTGACGCTCGGCGCAGCGCGCCGGCACGCAGGACATGACAGAGCCCGACCATGACAGAGCCCGACCACGCCAGGCGCGGTCGGGCTCCTTGGTGTCCGGGGGAGTCCCCGATCAGCTCAGCGTCAGGCCCCACGTCACGGTGTGCGAGGCGCCCGGGGCGAGGCGCACCAGGCGCTCGCCCGTGCGGAACGCGTCGGCGATGCAGCTCATCGGCTCGGCGGCGACACCGCCACGATCGATGCCGGGAATCCCGTTGCCCGTGCACACCTGCCAGGTGTCCATCGTCCCGTCCATCCACACCGACGCGGTGCGCCCATCCGGGGCCGCCAGGTGGATCCAGGACAGGCCGTCCGCGTCGCGCAGCGGGTCGACGAACGCGTCGTCCAACACGATCCCCGCGAGCAGGCGCGGCGCCCGGAGGTCGAAGTCGCCGTCGACCGGCTCGACGCCGATCGGCAGCAGGCGCTCGTCGTTGACCACATGCGTCGCCGCGTCCAACCGCAGCGTGCACTCGTCGACGCTCGCGTCGCCGGGGGACAGCCACGGGTGGAAGCCCACGCCATACGGCGCCTCGGAGCCGCTCAGGTTCGTGGCCGACACCTCCACGCGCAGGCCCTCGTCGGACAGCGTGTACGTGGCCTCGACCCGCAGCTCCCACGGGTAACCGGGCGTCGGCACGATGTCGTGGCGCAGCGTGACCGACGTGCCGGTGGGCTCGCCCACAGGGGTGAACCGCGCGTGGCTGACCAGGCCGTGCAGGGCCGTGCGCCGGTCGTGCTCGTTGAGCGGCA
>JAEWEI010000047.1 GCA_023389545.1 Actinomycetes bacterium
TGCGCCACGAACCACTCGTTGACCGCCAGCTCGCGCTCACCGATCGTCCCCAGCGGGCCGGTGATCAGCAGTCCGATCCCGACCACCGCCAGCCACAGCACGACAGCGGGCGCCCCGACCCGGACCGCCAGGTCGTGCCGCACCTGCCGAGCCGTGGGTGTGGAGGGGTCGTCCGCGTACCTGTCCAGGTCCAGCCTCATCGAGCTGCCTCCGTCGATCGGTCGGTCGGATCCGTCAGTGCGGTGTCGTGCGGCGGCGACCAGCCCCGGTATCCGAGGTAGGACGCCAGGACGAGCCCGACGCCGAGGACGGCGCCGGCGAACACGTCGGACGGGTAATGGGCGCCGAGCAGCACCCGGTCCAGCGCCGTTGCCACCGTGAGCGACGCGGCGCCGACGACTGCCCCAGCCTTCTGCCAGCGGTTGCGCAGGAGCGGCCAGATGAGCACGACGAGCGCCGTCGTCCAGGCAGCCGTGGTCGAGGCGTGGCCCGATGGGAACGAGTAGCCGGGGACGTGGGCGATCGGGTCGTCCAGCACCGGCCGGGCCAGGCGCGCCACCTCCTTCGCCACGTTCGCGAACCCCCACGCCGCGAGCATCGTCCCGAGCGCCCACCAGGTCCGCGTCCTCATCCCCGTCCGCCACCAGACGAGCAGGCACACGGCGGCGACCGGGAAGATGAGGCGCCGCCCCTCGAACACCCACTGCCACGCGAGCAGCGCGTCGACCAGGGCCGGGCGGGCCGCGGCGAACGAGGTGGCCGCGGCCACGGCGCGCTGGTCGAACCCCACCAGCGGATCCCACTGGTCGCGGACCAGCAGGCCCAGGGCGAGCACAGCCGACGCCGTCGCGGCAGCCGCGGCGGCGGCACGCAGCAGCCTGCCGGCGCGGCCAGGCGCTGTCGTCGCGGCACGCGCGGACAGGGGGTCGTGGCGCCCGGAGCGCAGAGGGGTGCGGCTCATCGGCGAAACATTCCCACAGGAGCCCAGATGCGGCTCGTCGAGCGGAAGGAGACGCCCGCAGCCTCCCTAGGCTGGGGCCATGTCGTCCGCCGAGCGCCCAGCCCTTCCCTCGCTTCACACCACCGAAGTCGCTGGGACCGGACCCGGCATCGTCTTCCTCCACGGACTCTTCGGCCAGGGGAAGAACTTCTCCGGCATCGCCAAGGCGCTCAGCCCAGAGTTCCGCTCCCTTCTCGTGGACCTGCCGGACCACGGCCAGTCGGACTGGACCGAGCGGCTCGACTACACGGTCATGGCCGACGCGGTGGCGGCCCTCATCCGCGAGCGCAACGGCGGCGAGCCCATGCACGTCGTCGGGCACTCGATGGGCGGCAAGACGGCCATGCAGCTCGCGCTGCGGCACCCGGACCTGGTGGATCGACTCGTGGTGGTCGACGTCTCACCGGTGGAGACGGCCGGCACGGGCGAGTTCGCGCATCTGCTCGAGGCGCTCGCCGGGCTCGATCTCGCCACCCTCGGCACGCGGGCTGACGCGGATGCCGCGCTCACCGGCCCCATCCCCAATCCGACGGTCCGGGGCTTCCTGCTGCAGAACCTGCGCAGAGACGACACGGGGGCGTGGGCGTGGCGGGCAAACCTCTCGATGCTCCGGCGTGAGCTGCCGGCCATCTCGGGCTTCCCCGCGTGGGACGGCGCCCCCTTCGACCACCCGGTGCTCTGGATCGCGGGCGAGCGGTCGGACTACGTCACGCCGGAGCGCGTGCCGGCGATGCGCGCGCTGTTCCCCCGTGCCCGCCTGCTCACCGTCAAGGACGCCGGCCACTGGGTGCACTCCGAGCGACCCGACATCGTGATCGAGGCGCTGCGGGTGTTCCTGGGGTCAGGGGAGGGGCCGGGCGGCCCTAGGTGATCGGCAGCAGCTCGAACACCGGATGCCCGGCGGCCTCCGCCGCGAAGGCCTCGACGGGGTCGCTCTTGTCGGCCCGGAAGTACCGGCGCGGCGGCCCGGTGATCGCGAGGTACTCCTTGAGCACCGGCGCCGCCTCGTCGGGGCCGAGCTCGCGCACGGCGCAGTCCTCGGTGCGGCCCCCGCGCTGCAACGTGACGCGGCCGGACGCCCGGGCGTTGTGCACCCACGACACCTGGCCGTACGGGGACACGAGCCACTGGCGGCCGCCGCGTTCCACGGGGGTGACCGGGTGGGTGAGCGGTTTGCCAGTGCGGCGTCCGGTGGTGGTGAGCAGGTAGGAGCGCGGGAAGAGCCTTCGGCGGATGAGGAGCCCGACCACCGAGTCCATCGCGCGGCGGCCGCGTCCGGTGCTGAACGTGGGCAAGGGCTCGGCGCCCTCGGTACCGTCGGGGCGTTGCGGCATCTCGGTCTCCTCGGCGTCCGATGCTCAGGGCAGCACGGTATCCGGGTTTGTCCCGATCTCAGGCGTGGTCCCACTGTCAGGAGTCTCCATGCAGTCGTATGACGTCAAGAAGGCGCTCCCCGAGCTCTACGCGCCGAAGCCCGGCGACTTCCACGTGGTGGACGTCCCGGAGCTGGCGTTCCTGATGCTCGACGGGCATGGCGACCCGAACACCTCTGAGGCCTACCGGGACGCGATCGAGGCGCTGTACACCGCGTCCTACTCCGTGCGCGCGGTCGCCAAGGCGCAGGTGGAGACGGTGCACACGGTCGGTCCGCTGGAGGGGCTGTGGTCGGCCGACGATCCCGCGGCCTTCCGCGCCCGCGACAAGGCGGCGTGGGACTGGACGATGATGATCAACCAGCCGGACTGGATCACCGCCGAGATGGTCGACGAGGCGCTAACGACAGCTCGGAAGAAGAAAGGGCTGCCGACGCTGGACCTGGTGAGGTTCGAGCGGTACGCCGAGGGCCTCAGCGTGCAAATCCTGCACGTCGGGTCCTATGACGACGAGGCGCCGACGCTTGAGCGGTTGCACCAGGAGTACATGCCGACGCATGGGCTCGACTTCAACGGGCGCCATCACGAGGTCTACCTGTCCGACGCGCGCAAGACCGAGCCCGCGAAGCTGCGGACGGTGCTGCGGCAGCCGGTGAGGCCGCGCGGCTGAGTCGCCAGCCCGCGCGGCCCCCCGAGCAGCCGCTACCGCCCGCCGCGCATGGCCTTGAGGATCACGTCGTGCACGTTGGT
>JAEWEI010000085.1 GCA_023389545.1 Actinomycetes bacterium
CCCCTCGGGCGCCCGCGCTCGGCGGCGGCACAGGCCCGTTCGAGGAGGCCGGCGCCGCGTGCGAGTCGCGCCGCGGGGTCGGACCCCGTCGCGCGGTCCCGATCCGCGCCGTCCGCGAGGGCGGCCAGGGCCAGCGCCGCGAGCCGGATGCCACCCAGGAACGTGTCGCTCCACGTGTGGCCCAGGTGGTCGATGAGCTCGAGTGCCAGGTCGACGGCCTCGTCCACGCGCCCGGCCCAGGTGAGCGCCTCGATGGTGCAGCCCCCCGCGATCAGCGCGAGCTGGCCGTCGCGGTCCCAGGAGGTCCGCAGCGCCTGACCGCTGTCGATGGCGTCCGCGTCGCCGCGGGCCACCGCCGAGTACATCTTGATCGCGGCGAAGAGCGGCGCCATCGCCGCCGGCACGGGCGGGTGGTCCGGCGGCGCGGGGCTCAGGTCGCCCAGCGCGTACCGCGCGATCTCGGAGAACAGCCAGGCCGAGACGCCTTCCACGCTCAGCGCGAGTCCCGCGTCCCGGGCCTTCGCGGCCACCTCGGCCGCCGTCGTAGAGGACTCCGCGAGCAGGCCGGCGTAGTACTGCGTCGTGGCCAGGTTGTAGAGCGTGCGCAGCTCCGTGACGAGGTCCCCGGCGGCGCGGGCCCGCGCGGCCGACTCAGCCAGCAGCGCCGCGGCGCGATCCGGGTCGTCCACCACGAGCACCGCGAGGGTGGTGAGCGCGTCCGCCTCCGCCCCGGCGTTGCCCACAACGCGCGCGCTGGCCACAGCGGCGTCCGCGCTGCGCCTCGCCTCCTCGTCCAGGTCGAGGTTCATCGCGGCGCGCGCCCGCGTGGCCAACGCCCACGGGGCTGCCTCCGGGCAGTCGACCTCGTCGAGGGCGGCGACGGCGAGCCCCGCCTCAGTGTGCGCCTCCTCCACACGATCGTCGGCGAGCAGCCGCCGGGCGAGCATGGTGCGGGCCTGCGCCTGCCGGCTGGTGTCGCCATCCGCCGCGTCGACCGCCCGCTGGGCCAACGCGGTGGCCCGCTCGAGCTCCCCGGAGCGGCTCGCGGCCCCGGACGCCGCGAGCAGCACTTCCACGAGGTCCGCGCCCACCAGCTCGGCGGCGCCCGGAACCGCATCCCACAGCTCGAGCACCGTCTCGCGCTGGCGCAGCTCCTCGACGTGGGCCAGCACCTGGGCTGCCGCATCGGCTGCCGCGTGAGAGGCGCGGAGCGCCGTCGGCAGGTCGTGGGCGCGCATCGCGTGCACCGCCACCTGGGAGGGTGGGCCGAGCGTCGGATCGGCCTCCATCACGCGCAGGTAGGCGCGGTGCAGCGCGACCTGGTCGCCGGGCAGCAGGTCCGCGTAGACGGCCTCCGCCAGCAGGGCGTGCCGGAACGCGATCCGCTGGTCCTCGCCCTGCAACACGTGGTGGGCCACCGCCTCCCGCAGCACCGCGTCGAAGCCGTGCGCGGCGTCGAGCTCGGCTCCCGCCGCCTGCAGCGCCACCGCGCGCAGCAGCGGCTCGTCGACCCGGCGCCCTGCCGCGGAGGCGACCTGGGCGAGCCGCTGCACTGCCGAGTCCTGCTGCTCGAGCCGGCTGCGTAGCACGTCGCGCAAGGTCCACGGCAGGGAGTCGGCATCCGCCGCCGTCGTCGTCTCCAGAAGCTCCTCGGCGAAGAACGCGTTCCCCTCGGACCGTTCGCTGATCCGGCGCAGCTCGGGCTCGGGCAGCGTGCAGCCGAGCGTCGCGGTGGTGAACTCGCGGAGCTCGTCCACAGTGAAGGGCGGCAGGTCGATGCGCTCGACGCGCGGGTGCCGGGTGAGTTCCGCGAGCATCGGGCGCAGAGGGTGCCGGCGGTGCAGGTCGTCGGCGCGGTAGCTCGCGACGACGAGCAGGTGCTCCTGCCGCATCCGCGCCAGCAGGAACCGCAGCACGTCCCGGCTCGACGGGTCCGCCCAGTGCAGGTCCTCGATGACCAGCAGCAGCGGCGCGCCCGCACGGCCGACGGCGCCGAGCACCTCCGACATCCCGTCGAAGAGCTGCAGCCGGCTGGTCTGGTCCTCGCCCGCGGGCAGCTCGTGGGCGCCCGCGGACAGCAGCCGCCCGAGTGCCGGGCGCGTGGCCAGGGCGCGGTCGACGACCCCCGGCAGCAGGGCCCGCAGCTGGGACAGCGCCTCAGCGAAGGGCAGGTACGGCAGCCCGATCTCGCCCAGGTCCACGCAGTGCACCGTGACCACTGTCGCGCCGGCCTGCTCCGCGAGCTCGGCGCTGCGCTGCAGCAGCCGCGTCTTGCCCACGCCCGCATCGGCCCCGAGCAGCACCGCGCCCGGCCGCCCCTCGGCGGCCCGGGCCAGCGCTGCGGCGACCTGTTGGACCTGCTCATGCCGCGCCACGAACTGCGTCGTCATCGAGGTGCGGCCCATGTCCCCGATCTTGTCAGGCCCCACCCACGCCCGGCCCGCCGGAGCGCGCGGCGAACCCGGGCGCCCAGTCCGACCTCGACCACCCTGCCCTCGCGTCTGCCCTCGCGCGCCCGGCCCCCGCCGTCCCGGCCCAACGCCGAGCCCATGCCCACGAGATCGGCGAGCATCCGCTCCCGCCGGTACGCCAGCTCGGCGTCCAGGCCTTGCCCCCACATGTCATTCATCGCCCGTCTCCTGTCCGGTCCGTGCGGTTCTCCGCACCTCGCACACTCGGCCTGAGGCGCGGGCGCGCGGATCGGTCAGATGACGGGTCTTGCCGGGCGGGCGTGTCGGGCGCCGGTCTGAGGCGCCTCAGTCGCGGCGTCGGAACGCGTACGGTGACGCCCGTGCCCTCCTACCGCGTCTCGATCGGCGTCGGCCTGCTGCGTCCTGGTGTCGACCCGGCCCACGTCCTGCCCACGGCGGCGGCAGCCGCGCGGGAGCTCGCCACTGTGGAGGCCTCCGACCTGGCGGTGACGCACGGCGAGGCCCGGATCACTGTGCGGTTCACGGTGGCGGACGACGAGCGCGCGCTCGCGGTGGGTCAGCACGTGGTCGCCACTGTCGACGGCCTGGGCGACACGACCCGTCCCACGCTCGACCGCCGCGCGGGGCCGCGCTGGACGCCGGTGCGCTGACCTGGCCCAGCGGTGAGCCGTCGCGGTCGAATCGCGGCTTATGTCGCACTCGCTTACATTCGCAGCAGAGGGCGCAGGCGCGGGAGACCGCCGCCGAGGCCCGCGAGGAGCGGCGGGGGCACGCTCTCGGGAGGGCTGCGAGATGAACGAGGCAGACACCGCGTGGGTGCTGGTGTGCGCGGCCCTGGTGCTGTTCATGACGCCGGGCCTGGCGATGTTCTACGGCGGCATGGCGCGCTCCCGCAACACCCTGGCGATGATGCTGCAGAACACCGTGCCGCTCGGTGTGATCTCCCTGACCTGGGTGCTGCTGGGGTACACGCTCGCTTTCAGCAACAAGGGCACCGAGTACCTCGGGGCGTTCGACGCGACGGCGCTGCTGGACGTCGAGCAGCCGGAGTTCCACACCGTCGCCGCGGGCGTCACCATCCCCGTGCTGGCCTTCGTGGCCTACCAGATGATGTTCGCGGTCATCACGCCGGCCCTGCTCACGGGCGCCACCGCCGGGCGGCTCAAGATGCTCGGCTGGGTGGTGTTCCTCGCGGTGTGGTCGCTGGCCGTGTACCCGCAGGTCGCCCGGTGGCTGTGGCACCCGAAGGGGTGGCTCACGGCGATGGGCGCGCAGGACTGGGCTGGCGGGATGGTGGTGCACGCCTCGGCGGGGGCGGCGGCGCTCGCGGTGCTGCTCGTGGTCGGCAGGCGACGCGCGTGGCCGCGCGTGTCGTCCTCGCCCAGCAACCTGCCGCTGATGCTCGCGGGCGCGGGCATCCTGTGGTTCGGGTGGTTCGGCTTCAACGCGGGCGACGGGCTGCAGGCGAATGAGATCGCCGCGCAGGCGCTCATGAACACGCACGTGGCAGCCGCCGGCGCGATGTGCGCGTGGCTGCTGCTGGAGCGCCTCACGAGCGGGCACGCGACGCTCGTCGGCGCGGCATCCGGCGCGGTGGCGGGCCTGGCGACGGTCACCCCGTGCGCCGGCTACGTGAGCACCGGCGCCGCGATCCTCATCGGCGTCATCGCGGGCTTCGTGTGCAACCTCGCCGTGCGCGCCAAGTACCGGCTCGGCTACGACGACGCACTGGACGTGATCGCCGTGCACTTCACGGGGGGCGTCCTCGGCTCGCTCCTGCTCGGGCTCTTCGCGGACAGCACGATCAACCCGCTCAGCGCCGATGGGCTGGTCAACGGCGGCGGGGGCGCGCTGCTGGGCGATCAGGGGATCGCCGTCGTCAGCGTGATCGTCTTCTCCTTCGTGCTGAGCTGGGTGATCGCGGCTGCGGTCAACGTGACGGTGGGGCTGCGGGTGCCGCTCGCGCAGCAGGGCGACCTGGACCGCGAGCAGCAGGGCGCCGCGGCATACGCGCTCAGCGGGGTGGCCGCCTCCGAGATGGAGTCCGCCGGCGGCGGCCTCGACGTCGCCCGTCCTGTCCGGGCCGCGCCGGAC
>JAEWEI010000173.1 GCA_023389545.1 Actinomycetes bacterium
GGAGAGACCTCACCCAGCGCGAGACCGGCGGCAACGCAGGCCAACCCCGCGTCCTGTCCGTTCACGTGAACGGACGGTGCCTGTACTACCGAAGCAACTTGTCTCGCACGCTTGCCATCAGCCGGTACCTCGACCGGCACGTCCACGCAGCCTCAGGGCCGGCCGTCGATGTCACGCGTGCATCGCGGCCAGCCTCGCCCACCTGTGGTCCGGAGGGCCACGTCAAGCCCGTGCGCCCTGGTAGTGAGGCCGCCTCTTGTCCCGCTGATCGCCGCTCCGACGGTACGTCTCGAGCCCTTCGAAGGCTCCGCGTAACCGCCCCAGAACGGGACCGGGCGCGCCAACCCATCGGGAGCACCATGAGCACCGTCGTCCACCACGCCCGACCCCAAACCGAAGGGCGTCGCCGAGCGGACAAGCTGCAACGGCTCGTGCGCAAGCATGAGGACCTCGAACGAACGATCGTCGCCTACCGCAGCCACGGACTGTCCACCCGTGAGCCATGGCTCGCGATGATCAGCCTCGAAGACCGACTGCGCGCTGAGAGTCCACGGGCCTACACGCACTGGCTCGCAGTCTGGCTCGTGCGCCGCGACGTCGGCGCACACGCCATCGGCGCCGTCGATCCGGAGTGCAACCTCTGCCAGCCGCACACCCCACGGCTTACGCCAAGGCGCAGTTCCGGGACGGGGGGCACCCCGTGATGGCAAGCCTCCCGCGGTCGTGCAGCTACTGCCCGCACGACCTCGACGGGCACCGCCTGCTCGTGCTCGACACGACCCGGCTACTCGGCATCGTGCTGTGCGCAGCCCCGGGATGCGCCTGCGGTGCCACCTGGCGCGCGTTCGGCACAGGGCCATCCACGCCCGAACAGATCGCGGAGACACGGGAAGCCGTCCGCGAGATCATCACCACCGCAAGATTGCCCCTGCCGCAATTCCTGCGATGACATGAAGGCGGGCCCAGAACCTCTGGGCCCGCCTTCTTCAACGCTCGGCCATCGCCCGCCTTGTCAGCGGCGCGGACGCGGCGCCCGGTGCAGCCACGGGTGGTCGCCGCCGTGGATCTTCACGACCGCCTGGGCGACCTCCCGCGGGCTCGCCTTGGTGTAGATGTCGTTCACGTCGCCCGGGGTGTGCCGCGCGAAGGCCGTCGAAACCGCCTTACCGAAATCGCGCTCGACCCGCGTGATCGAGTGATGACGCAACGTGTGGCCCGTGACCTGAAGGCGGTCCGCCCACGAGAACGACGACTGCAGACGATCGCCGAACATGTAGTTGAACCGGCGCCGCGTGATGTCCTCGAAGCGCCCGCCGCCCAGGCGCTTTCGGAACACCTTGTCGGTACGGTGCGTCGCCCCACGCCGCCTCGCGAACTCAAGCAGCACTGCGATGAACCAGTCGGGCACGGGCTGGTCGACCTTGCTCTTGAACTTCTCGTGCAGACGAACCGTGCACTCTGACTCGTCCACGTCGCCAAGCGTCAGATTGATCACTCCCTCCTGACGCGCCCCAGTGATGTCCAGGAAGCGCACGATCATCGCGTCCAGCTCAGGGTCATCTCCGGTGCTGCTCAGGAGCTGCACCATCGCCGAGAAGTGCTGGTCCTCGAGCGCGTCACGGCCACCGCCCTTCGCGCGCGCCGGCTTCTTGAGCTTCTGGGCCGGGTTCATGCCCTCCGCGAGGTGCCGGTCCTTGATCGCAGCCTCGAACAGCCGCCGCCACGCACCGATCGCGTTGTACCGCGCTCCGTGGCCGTCCGTGGTGCGGACCGTGCGCTCGGCCGCCTCGCGCACGGTGGCGCGGTCCTCCGCCCGCCGCTGTGCCCGCGTCGCGACGACGCTCAGAGCCACCTCGAGGTGGGAAGGAAGGACCTCGTCCGCCCACATCGCACCCAGGCCGACCCACGCGCGCCCGTCCGACCCAGTCAGGCTCGGGTCGCCGTCGACGAGCAGGTTCATGTACCCCTCGTACGTGCGCTTGGTGTTCGTCGTCATCGCGGCAACGGCCTTGTCACGCAGATCCAACATCGCAATTCGGTCACCTGTACCCCGGGCGGTCCCGACCGATGCCTCCACCCGGTCCGCGAGCAGCGTCATCGCGCGCTGCAGCTCGACCAGAGCGGCAGCATGCTGGGCGATGATCGCCTGCAGCATGGCCGAGTTGCTGTCATCCGCCGGCGTGGTGGTCGTGCTGTCCATCATGTTCTCCTTGCTCGGTCCGAACGCCGTCCTCCCGGCGCTGCTGGGCAAGGTGCTGGGTCTCCGGGTCAACGCAGTCGCCGCACACATCGCGCCGAGACTTCACCCGGCGGCGGTGGCGCGCGCCTGCCAGGCTGCGTGCACGTGACCCCGCATCGCCGCCGGCACCAGCTCGAACGAAGCATCGGAGCGACGTCCATGCTCAGCCCTAGATCGCAGCGCGCGCACCCACGACGGATCACGCGTTGACGGCGACAGGTTCCTTCCAGGCGGCCTTCACGCCGCTTCGCTTCGCCGGTCCCACGACCCCCATCGGCGCGGGAGTGGCTTCGGACGATCCCGTGATCACCTGGGCGATGTCCGCGCCCCCAGCGAGCACGATTTGCCCGTCACCGGCCGCCACGGCGACCACGGCGTCACCAACGGCGACGTCCAGGCGGCCACGGGCAGCTGCCGGCACAGTCAAACGGCCCGCGACGTACCGTGACGCGACCTCAAGCGGACTGGTCGGCACACCGACGCTGACGTAGACACGACCGGGCTCGACACGGAAGACGACAGCCATGTCGTCAGCCCAGCCCAGCGATGGCGCCAACTTCGCGATCGCGAGGCGGTTCTGCGCATCCAGCACGCCACACACCAGACCTCGCACGACCCCATCGCGCTCGGCCCAAGGGGACGACTCCTGACCGGCCGTGTGCCGGAGAGGCTCGCGGTCGGCGACGGGCGCGCCGTCGGTGCCCCGGATCGCGCGCAGACGCGTCTGGGTGCTGTGGTGAGTAACGAGTCCGTGAACCATGAACGGACTCGTCCCCGGTAGGCCGGGTTCGGCAATCGCCCCTTCGGTCCCCGGCCCACGACTCGCTAGTTGCGATGGCTGCGCTTGGCCGTCGCTCCCGGACTGTGAGGAGTGCGGAGCTCCTGGCTCGGCTTCCTCGGGGGAACGACAAAGAGCCGGGAACCCTGGGGTCCCCGACTCTCGGTCTCCTTGGGAGATCTCCCAAGGATCTGTGCGCGAGGGGGGATTTGAACCCCCACGCCCTTTCGGACACTGGCACCTGAAGCCAGCGCGTCTGCCGTTCCGCCACTCGCGCGTGCTGCAGAACATTATCACGATGCGGAGGGCCCTCTGATCACCCCCCGGGAGGCCCCGGACCACCAGCCCGTCTCGCTCCGTGGCGACGGGTTTCGGAGCCCCGGCCCTGGTCGGAGCGGTGGCGCGCCCGGGGTGCAGGCGGCTCTCAGGTTGGGCGGTGATCCTTGTCGCATGAGACTGACGTGCAGGTCATCACGTCGGCGATCGGGACATAGGGGGACACCTGCGCACAGCCCGCACGCCGCGGCGACCGGCGCTAGCGCACGACGCGGGCGCCAAGTGCCAGGCGAACGAGGGTTCTGGGCGGTGTCCGTGGATACGATCAAGCCCGACGACCAGCGTAGGAGCACCTGAAGGGAGGTGGAGGCGTGGGCATCCTCGACAAGTTCGAGCACTCTGTGGAGCGCGTGGTGAACAACGCCTTCGCCAAGGCGTTCCGTTCTGAGGTGAAGCCCGTCGAGCTCGCGAGCGCGTTGCGCCGTGAGGTGGACGATCGTGCTGCGGTGGTGGATCGCGACCGGACGGTCATCCCGAACGAGTTCACCATCGAGCTGTCCCCTGCTGACTATGAGCAGGTGGAGGCGTGGGGCTCGGAGGCGCTGGCTGATGAGCTGGCGGCGAATGTCACGGAGCATGCGGCGAGCCAGCGGTACGCGTTCGTGGGCCCGGTGACTGTGACGTTCTTGGAGCATGAGGACCTGGAGACGGGCCGGTTCCGGGTGCGCAGCGCCACCATCCGCGGCGCGGTGGCCCCGGCGACCACGTCGGCGCCGAGCCCGCGGCATCCGCTGGTGGACATCGACGGCCAGCGGTATCTGCTGACGGGCCCGGTGACGGTGATCGGCCGGGGTTCCGAGGCGGACATCATCGTGGACGACCCGGGCGTCTCCCG